>DKLU01000001.1 GCA_002455915.1 Chryseobacterium sp. UBA6632 | reverse complement strand
CGGCGCGGCAGCGAAGCTGCCGCGCCGAAACAAAAGAAAATGAGCTCCAACAAATGTTTCAATCAGGGCTAGGGGTGCAGTCATCCATTTAAAAGTGTAAATAACCTCAATGTTTGTCCTTCTAATTTCTATGATAAATTGAATGTTCCTTTTTTTGAGTGAAACGCTTTTTCGAACGAAAAATATCCACAAGAATTTTAGATAAAAACTTTGTGACTTTTGCGTTTAAAAAAAATACTAAAAATCAAATTTGAAAAATTTTTAAATGTCAAACCAAAAGATTTCATTCCTTCAAAACTCCCATTACGATAAATTTAAAAAATTACCTCTCAACCTACCTATAAATTTATAAATTCAGTTGTTAATGTGCTTTAAATTGGGTTTTTAACAAAATATTGGCAATAATTTTGAACGTACAACATCGAATATCGATGATTATTATCAGAGTTAATAGTCAATTTTTTTAACAGTTTAAATATTTATAGTGATGAAACAACTAGAAACAAACCAGGAATTTCGTTTTAATGAAATCTTATTTGAGCAAAGAAATAAAGAATATGGTGCCTATGTTTTAAGAAACGAATCAGACAAAATTTTAACCAAAGCACTTTTTATTGGAGTAAGTTTATTGGCAGCGATTTCAATTTCACCATTCGTAATTTCAGCTTTTGAACAAGAGGAAGCGAGAGTAACCGTAGAACCTGTTTATCGTCCCGTAATTATTGATGATAATCCTTTGGAAAAAGATCCTCCAAAAGAAATAGTAAAGCCGGTTCAGCCTGTTGCTCCTCCCAATGTTAAGCAGTTTGATAGTTCTGTTCCTGAGCCTACTAAAGATGCGATTGAAAAACCTGTGGAAAAAATCCCTGAAGATGCGGTGGCTGGTTTAACGAATAATTTCAAAGGAGAGCCTGTAAAAGATACTTACATTCCGCCAGCACCAACTATTGGAACAGAACCTGCGGTTCCTCAAATTCCGGTAGCGCAGCCTCCTAAAATTGATAAAAACGCAATTGTTGGCGGAAGCGAATTGGCCGTTGAAGCTTCTTTTGAAGGCGGTATTAATTCATTCAGAACTAAAGTGATGAATAATTTCGACGGTTCAGGAATTGAAGGAAACGGGGATGTATTGAAAACTACAGTAACATTTATTGTAGAAATCGACGGAACGATTTCAGGAATCAAAGCCAATGGTGCAGACGCAGATTTCAACAGTGAAGCGATGAGAACGATTAAATCGATCTCGAACAAAGGAAAATGGAAGCCAGGGAAAAATAAACAAGGCGAATCGGTAAGAAGTTATTTTAAATTTCCGATCTCTATGCAGTTTGAATAATTAATGTGAAATAAATTTTAATAGTTATCCACAAAGAATTTTTTTTGTGGATAATTTTTTTTATTCTTAAATTGCTTGTTAACAATATTTTAACTCAAATTTCGATTTATCCGTTCATTGAGAGCACGGAAAAATGTGTATTTTTGAGCCTTAAAGTTCGAATCATGGCAAAAATTATAGGTATCGCTAATCAAAAAGGAGGAGTAGGTAAAACTACAACGGCTGTAAACCTTGCAGCGGCGTTAGGAGTATTGGAGAAAAAAATACTAATTATAGATGCTGATCCTCAGGCAAATGCAACGTCTGGGCTGGGCGTAGATAATGTTCAGTATTCCACTTATAATTTGTTGGAACACAGTGCGGAAACCAGAAATTGTATCAAGCAGACGGCAACTCCGAATTTGGATATTGTGCCTTCCCATATTGATTTGGTAGCTGCAGAGATCGAGCTTGTAGACAAAGATAACCGTGAATATATGCTTAAAAAAGCATTGGAAAGCGTAAGAGATGATTATGACTATATCATTATCGACTGTGCACCGAGTTTAGGTTTGATTACTGTAAATGCGCTTACGGCGGCAGATTCTGTGATTATTCCTATCCAATGTGAATATTTTGCATTGGAAGGGCTTGGAAAATTGCTGAATACGATTAAAAACGTTCAGAAGATTCACAATAAAGATTTAGATATCGAAGGTTTGCTTTTGACGATGTACGACAGCAGATTGAGATTGTCTAACCAAGTGGTAGAAGAAGTAAACTCTCACTTCCCGGAAATGGTTTTCGAAACGATTATCAGCAGAAATGTAAGATTAAGCGAAGCGCCAAGTTTTGGAGAAAGCATTCTGAACTATGATGCAGAAAGTAAAGGAGCCGTTCAGTATATTCAGTTGGCAGAAGAAGTGCTGTTGAAGAACGAGAAATTAGTTAAGAATTAAAAATTAGAATTTAAGAAAGAGGTATAATTAAAAATGACTTTAAGTCATTTACAATGTATCACTTATCAATTATATTATGAAGGACAAAAAAAGAGCTATGGGGCGCGGTTTGGGAGCCATTTTAAGTGCTGAATCCAAAGCATCTGTCAACTCAGCGACTGATGAGGGAGCAGATAAATTTGTGGGAAATATCGTAGAGGTTGCACTTGAAGATATCTATCCGAATCCGGCTCAGCCAAGAACTTATTTTGACGAAAAAGCATTAAACGAGCTTGCTAAATCTATCGGAAGTTTAGGGGTTATTCAGCCTATTACTTTAAGAAAAGATGGAGAAAGATTCGAAATTATATCTGGGGAAAGACGTTTCAGAGCAACAAAAATTGCAGGTTTAACTTCTATTCCGGCATACATTCGTTTGGTAAACGATCAGGAGCTGCTGGAAATGGCCCTTGTTGAAAATATTCAGAGAGAGGATCTTGATGCGATAGAAATTGCATTAACGTACCAAAGACTGATGGATGAAGTAGGTTTAACTCAGGAAAATCTTAGCCAGAGAGTAGGAAAAGACAGAAGTACCATTACAAACTCTATCCGATTGTTGAGGCTAAGTCCGGATATTCAGAATGCCATCCGTAGCGGAGAAATTTCTGCAGGACACGGAAGAGCGATTATCAGTCTTGAAAGCGAAGAACATCAGCAGGTTTTATTTGATATCATCATTAAAGAAAAACTGAATGTGCGCCAGGCTGAGCAGGCAGCAACTGCATTGAAAAATCCAAAATCACCGGCTGCAAAAAGAGCAAAAGCTGAGCTTTCAAACAATTACAAGAGAGCACAGAAGACGATTGCAGATATTTTAGATGTAAAAGTTGAAATAAAAACAGCCGGAAACGGTAAAAAAGGTAAAATTGTTCTGGACTTCAAAAATGAAGATGAGCTGGAATATATTTTATCTCATATTAAATAAATGAAGAAATTACTTTTCACTTTTTTCTTGTGTATTTTTGCGTTGGCATACTCACAAGTCAATCCCAACGATACTATTCGGGTAGAAAACCATCCGAAAGACAGTATCTCTGCGGAAAAGCCTACAAAATCTGAAGCGTCTATCGTACAGGATATTGAAAAGGTGAATGCAAAAATCCTGAAAAAAGCCAAAATCACAAAGCTTAATCCTACAAGAGCAGGTTTATATTCTGCTGTATTGCCGGGATTAGGACAATATTATAATAAAAAATACTGGAAAATTCCGATTGTTTGGGGTGCTGTAGGTGTGGGAGCAGGAATTGCCATCTGGAATGATAATCAGTATAAAAAATATCGTGGATATTACGTTGCCAAGCTTAACGGTACCCCAAATGAATTCGTGGACAGTAACCCGAATCTGGATAAAGTAGCGTTGGGAAATGCACAGGACAGAGCCAAAAGACAGAGAGATTACGCCATTGCGATCACAGGGTTGATTTATATCCTGAATATTGTGGATGCTGTGGTAGATGCCCATCTTTATGAAGGTCGCCATGATCCGGATCTTGCACTCACGCCTGCCGTAATTCAGGATAATTTTGGGATTAACCCTCCAAAAACGGGTTTAAGTTTAAGTTATAGATTCTAGACAATTAGTAAATAATAATTAATAATGAATTCTGTTCTCCCAATCATCGCGGACTTTGTTAAGTGAAATCGAAGATTCGACATAGTCAAACGCCTTTGAGAACTTAAAAACGTTTAGTAGTAAAGAAAAAATCTTTACGATCTTTGTGTTAGAATAGAATTTTAAATAAATAAGCTGTTTAAACAGCAGATAAATAAAATATGAAAATAGCATTAGTAGGATATGGGAAAATGGGCAAAATTATTGATGAAATTGCCACGAAGAGAGGTCATGAAGTGGTTGCCCGATTAAAAGAAACTCCTACTGCTGAAAATTTGAACGGTGCAGATGTTGCCATCGAATTTTCTTTGCCGGAAGTAGCTTACGAAAATGTAAAAGCTTGTCTTGAAGATAAAGTTCCTGTGATCTGTGGAACAACAGGTTGGCTTGAAAGAAAAACTGAAATTGAACAAATAGCAGTGGATAACGGAACTGCATTTTTATACGGGTCGAATTTTAGTTTAGGTGTTAATTTATTTTTCGCTTTAAACGAAAAACTGGCTGATTTAATGAAAAATGTGGATGAATACTCTTGTCAGTTGGAAGAAATTCATCACATCCATAAACTGGATGCTCCAAGCGGAACCGCAATTTCTATCGCAGAAGGAATTTTTAAACATAATCCGAAATTTGAAGCTTGGAAACTAGACGAAACACAAGGTAATCAATTGGGAATCTTTGCCATTCGTGAAGATGAAGTTCCTGGTACACATAGTGTTTATTACAGAAGTGAAGTAGATGAAATCGAGATCAAGCACACGGCCTACAACAGAAACGGTTTTGCACTTGGTGCTGTGGTTGCTGCAGAATGGATCATCGGAAAGAAAGGAAATTTCGGAATGAAAGATGTTTTGGGACTTTAATTTGTAACAAAATCGCTACATTGCAAACTAATTGGTAACAATGGGAAGCAGTAAAAATTACTCATTGCTTATTACCAATTATTCATATTATAGATTAGGCACAAAAATTTATGAACTATTTTTTAACTTATACAGTCTACGTCCTCATTTTATCTGTATTAATGGGGGCTTCAACTTGGAAGCTGTTCAAGAAATTAGGATATAATCCGCTTTTTGCTTTTATACCTTTTTACAATTATTTCATTATTTTAAAAGAGACGAAACATCCGAAATGGTGGGCAATTTTATCATATTTGCCAATCGTGGGACCCATTATGATGTCTGTTTTTCATTTATATTTAATGAAAAAATTCGGGAAGACTCTCTTTAAAGATCAGCTTCTTACGGTAATTTTTCCGTTCATTTATATGGCAACGGTGAATTATGGTAAAGACGTAGAGTTAGAAGATGAAAATGCAAACGATCTTTTCTTAACAGATGAAGAGAAGAATTCAAAAAAGAAAGATACTTTCGTTGGATCTATTACTTTCGCGGTAGTTTTTGCAACCATCATCCACGTTTTTGTAACACAACCTTTCGGAATTCCGACGGGATCTATGGAAAGAACACTATTGGTGGGTGATTTCCTTTTCGTAAATAAATGGAGCTACGGTTACAGATTGCCAATGCGTCCTGTAGCGATTCCTTTCTTGCAGGGAACAATTATGGATACTGGTGAAAAAGGAAATCCTAAAGATGATCCTAAATCTTATGTTGACGGAATTAAACTTCCTTACGAAAGAATTTTCCAATTCAGCAAGCCTCAGAAAAATGATGTGGTTGTTTTCAATTACCCTCGTGATTCTGTGCATACAGCAATTGACAGAAAAGATCCTTATGTAAAGAGATTGGTCGCTGTAGCAGGTGATACTTTCGAAATGAGAAGCGGAAGACTTTTCGTTAACGGAAAAGATCGGAAGAGCG
>DKLU01000005.1:2373-6248 GCA_002455915.1 Chryseobacterium sp. UBA6632 | reverse complement strand
AAACTTCTTAATGTTTAAATTTAAATATAGAATAACATCTTATCCGATGATACCTAAAAGATCTCCTTCTTTTACAATTAAATAATCCTTTCCTTCTAATTTCAATTCAGAACCTGAATATTTTCCATAAAGAACTTTGTCACCTACTTTTACAGTTGTAGGCTCATCTTTTTTACCTGGACCAACTGCCACTACAGTACCTTCTTGAGGTTTTTCCTTTGCTGTGTCTGGGATAATAATACCTGAAGCTGTTTTAGTTTCTGCAGCGATTGGTTCTACCAAAACTCTGTCTGCCAATGGTTTAAAGTTTACTGACATAATATATTTAATTTTTTAATTATTTCTGTGTTGTAATTCCCTAAATGCGTGCCATCGATTGTTCGTGACGGAAATGGCAGACTTTATTTTCCGGGAGTGGAAATTTTGGCAGAAAAAAAGTCACCTGTTTTTGAGGTGACTTGTATTTTATTTATGACAAGAATCTTTGTAATCGTCGATTAATTTTTTATAAATATCAGTGTATGTTTCTGATTTGTATTTCATATTAATTCTTGATGCTTCGGCTCCTTTTTTTCCTTTCAAGGCTGCTTTTCTTTCATCATCGGTTGCTCTTTTCTTTTCCTTAAAAGTTTTATTCGAGAAATAATCTTTTTGTCTTGCTTCATCCACTTTTTTTAGAAATTCAGGGCAGTCGGCTCCAATCATTTCGTAGGCTGTGTAAAACTTTTTGTATAATGTTTTCAAATTAAATAAATCTAAAGCGCTTAACGAAGGATAATCCACCGGTGCAATAGCAACCGTATCATCGGGCTTACTCAAATAAATCATTACATACATCAACTGACAATTGTCTTCGTTTCCGTTAAAACCTGCCGCGAAATTATTTCCAAAATCTGCCTTACACATCATGCTTCGGTAACCGTAAAGGTTGATGGCTCCTTTTTCCATCAAAGGGAGCATCAATACTTTTCCTTCAGATTCTAGCTCCTGATCTTTGTTGATTTCTTTTACAAGACGTTTATCCAGCTGAAATTGTTCCTGCGTTTCTTCATTAGTATAAAGCAGACTTTTAATATCCGAAACAGGGATTAATTGTACCTGAGCATCATTTTTAGAAGATTTAAATTTTACTTCTTTTCTGTCCAGATTCGCATATTTATGACCTTTTCCCATCATGCTGAAAGTGGCCACATCGGGAAGCATAAAATCCTGAGCAAATCCTTTTTTCGTACTTCCGTCTTCCATTAAAATTTCGATAGGGATAAAATCTCTTTTTCCGGTGTAAAATTGTAAAGATTGAGCGAAAAAGTTCTGTACAGAAAGAATAAACAGCAATAAAAGGCTAAGTTTTTTCATGGATATTTTAAAGTTTTTTATCGGAAGCAAATCTAAAAAAAAAAGTATCCAGAATCTGAATACTTTTATTATTGAAATTAATTATTTTAATTTTTCTTTCCAGCTGCCTGCATCGGGTTTACTCGTCCGTTGGAAGCTCCTCTTGCATTTCCGCCTTCTTTTTGTTTAAATAAATCGAATTTAGAAACCTGTGCATTTCCGCCATCGGCACTCCAAAAGTTATTCGAAGTATCAATATCAGCCGTTTCTCTCATCGGATCGAGCTGAATAGATTTTAATTTTTTATCAAAATAGAACGTTTTTGAAACTTTCTGCTCGTTTTGTCTCCAGATTTGAGCCGAAGTTTTGTCTTTCAATTTTGTTCCGTCTTCAAAAGTGAATTCAAGAATAATCGGCATTACCAATCCGCCTTTGTTCGTAAAATCAATTTGATAAGCAGTGATATTTTTAAACTGATCTTTATCTTTTTGAGTTAAAGGTTCAGAAGCATCTGTTTTAACGATATATTCTTTTGCAGCATCTACTTTTTCCTGACCTCTGTCGTATCTGTAATAAAAATCCTGAAGTTCTTTATCTTTATCTACCGCAAAGTTAATGGTTTTATCTTCTTTATTTCTGATTTTAGAAAGGTCTTCAAAACTATTTACAGCAGGTTTATCTACATTGTATCTTACCTCTCCAACGGATTTCGGAGTTGTGGCTAAATCTGGTGTGGCAATCGTTACTTTATCAATCGAAATGTCTACAGGATCTGTTCCGTAAAACCATCCTCTCCAGAACCAATCTAAATCTTCACCACTTGCATCTTCTATCGTTCTGAAAAAATCTGCAGGTTCAGGATGTTTGAAAGCCCATCTTTTAGCATACGTTTTAAATGCTTTATCGAAAAGCTCTCTTCCCATAATGGTTTCACGAAGAATATTCAGTCCTGTTGCAGGTTTTGAATAGGCATTTGGCCCAAATTGAATAATGTTTTCAGAATTACTCATAATCGGTTCCAACTGATCTTTTGGAAGCTTCATATAATCCACAATCGTCCAAGCCGGACCTCTTTTGGAAGGGAATTTATTGTCCCATTTTTCTTCGGTAAGATATTCCGTAAAAGTATTCAAGCCTTCATCCATCCAGCTCCATTGTCTTTCGTCAGAATTCACAATCATTGGGAAAAAGTTGTGTCCCACTTCGTGAATAATTACGCCGATCATTCCGTTTTTAGTTCCTTCAGAATAGGTTCCGTCTTTTTCCGTTCTTCCGAAGTTGAAACAGATCATCGGATATTCCATTCCGTTGGCGGCTTCTACAGACTGCGCTACGGGATACGGATAAGGAATTGTAAACTCTGAATACGTTTTGATCGTATGAGCAACCGCTTTTGTTGAATATTTTCTGTATAAATTATAAGCTTCTTTTGGATAGAAACTCATTGCCATTACCTTATTGTTATTTTCAGGAATCGTAACACGCATTCCGTCCCAAACAAATTTTCTTGAGGAAGTCCATGCAAAGTCTCTCACGTCATTCGCCTCGAAATTCCATGTTTTTCTTTGTCTTGAATGATTTTTCTCTGCTTTTTTAGCTTCATCCAATGTTACAATTTCAATCGGTTCGTTCGCGTTTTCAGCTTTTCTGTATCTTGCCAATTGGTCTGAACTTAAAACCTGATCATAGTTTTTACATTCGCCTGTTCCTCCCACAACGTGATCTGCAGGAACGTTCATCGAAACTTTAAAATTTCCGAAAACCAAAGCAAATTCGCCTCTTCCTGTAAACTGATGATTCTGCCATCCATGGAAATCGCTGTAAACACACATTCTAGGATACCATTGCGTCATCGTATAAAGATCGTTTCCGTCTTCGGGGAAGTTTTCGTAACCACCACGACCGCCTTTTTCCATTCTGTTCGGAATGTTGTAATTCCAATCAACTTTAAAAGTTAGCTGTTCACCTTTTTTTAAAGTTTTAGGCAAATCAATACGCATCATGGTTTTGTTCACCGTATATTTCAAAGGGTTTCCTGAGGCATCGGTTACTTTTTCCAGATTAACACCGTATCCGTTATCTTTTGCAGGAAGTTCTGTTACCTTTAAATGTTGGGTTGTTGTATTTTTCGGCAGGGTAGAAGAGGATTGGTAATCTGCATTCTTTACATTAGACTGCTGATTTTCATCCAACTGAAGCCAGATATAATCCAGATCATCCGGAGAATTGTTATAATAGGTAACTGTTTCAGAACCTTTCAGATTTCTTTTATCTTCATCCAGATAAGCTGTGATGTTGTAATCTGCCCTGTTTTGCCAATAGCCGTGTCCGGGCGCTCCGGAAGCTGTTCTGTAGATATTGGGCGTGGGAAGAATGGTACCCAGCTGCTCGAATTTATTTCCGTGATTACTTCCCGGATTATTCTGAATATTCTGAGCAGAGGCGCCTGCATATAACAAAACTGAAAGCGCAGTTACTTTTAATTTCATAGCCGATATTTTTTAATTGTTTTTAGGAAAGGCGAGCCACCAGTCTTCCAT
>DKLU01000005.1:0-2236 GCA_002455915.1 Chryseobacterium sp. UBA6632 | reverse complement strand
ATTTTATGATAGGCAATAGAGCAATGCCTTTGTCTGTTAATTTATATTCTACCCGTGGAGGGATTTCGTTGTAAGCAATTCTCAGGATGATGCCGTCGTTTTCCAGTTCTTTCAAAATGGTACTCAATGTTCCTTGAGATAGATTGTCTAATTCCCTTTTCAGCGTTCCGAATCTTTTCGGGCAGTCATTAGCGATTATTTTAATGAGAGAAACCTTCCATTTTCCGTTGATCATCTTCAAAACGTGCTCTGCATGGCAATTATTTGCCAGAAAAAGAAAATTTTCTGTGCAGCTAACGGTTTCATTATCAGAATTAGTATTAAAGCTCATACCAAGTATGTTTTTTTTACCTACTTGACAGCAGGGTTTTATGTTGATACTTTTGAAGCTGTAAAGTTAAAATTTTATCAATAAATATGAGAAAGTTTCCGGAGTTTAACAAATGGTTGAGTTTAATTGTCATTTCAATGTCAATTTTTTTATGTGTGTTGGATCTTTTTATCGTGAATATTGCCATCCCTTCTATTAAAAATTCTCTTCAAGCAACGACAGCAGAAACCCAGTTTATCATTGTTTTTTATATCATCGGATATGGCGCTTTTCTGATTACGGGAAGTAAGATAGGGAATAAATACGGTCCCAAAAAGACCTTTATCACGTCTATGTTCTGCTTTATGCTGTTTTCTTTTTTCTGCGGAAGTTCTGATTCTGCTTTGGGATTGAATCTGAGCAGACTTTTTCAAGGAATTTCGGCGGCGTTTATGGTTCCGCAAGGGGTAGTTTTAATATCAGATATATTTAAAATAGAGGAAGAAAGAGTAAAAGCGTTGGGGATTTATGGTGCTATTGCCGGAATTGCTTCAGTGATCGGACAGGTTTTAGGCGGAATTATTCCTGATTTGAAATTTAGTTTTCCTGCATGGAGACTAGTTTTCTTTATCAATATTCCAATTGCTGTTTTGGTGATTATGTTAGCCTGGAAATATGTGAAAGAAGTTGAAATCAAAACAAAAGAATCTATTCAGGTTTTTCCTCAAGTGATATTAATTGTTTTATTGATTACACTGATCTATGAAATTGTAATTGGCGGCGAAGAAGGATGGACTTTGGTCGGTATGCTGCTGTTAATTTCTTCTTTGGCGGGATTGATCATATTTATTTTAAATCAAAAAAATAAATTTAAAAACGGAAAAGAGGTTTTAATTAATATGCAGCCTTTTATGTATTCCAGTTTCAAAATAGCACTTTTAGCGGCGGTTACTTATTATCTGGTTCAGGATTCTTATTTCTTTATCAATGCTAATTTTTTTGAAGAGCATCATCATTTTAGTTCTACGAAAACAGGATTATTGTTTGCCTGTCAGGGAATAGGGTATGTTTTGGCTTCTCTTTTATCAGTTAAATTTTTAAATAAATATCACGAAAAATTTATTGTTTTTGGCTTAATAGTGATGATTTTGGGACTGATGGGTCATATCTATACCGTCAATACGTTAACGGTTAATTTACCACTTGTTATGATTATTCTATTCTTTTACGGAATTGGTTGCGGAATTGTTTTGCCTTCGATGTTTACGAATGCCATGAGAAAACTGCCTGTCTCAATTACTTCAATTGCCACAGGCGTTTATCTTACCATTCAGCAAATTTCTATAGGCTTTGGCGTAAGTCTTGTGGGACGACTGTATTTTTCCTTCGATAACGGATATTTCATCGCCACCGTTATCATGATCGTTTTATTATTAATTACGATCGGTATATTTTCATTTTCGGGATATAAACTAAAAAGGTAGTCTTTCTAACGTCATTTTCAGTGATAATGCGAAAACGCTTGAGGAAACAAAAAGTATCCAGTCTTTTTTATTGATTTTGAAGATATTTAAAAGAATGAAAAGCAGAATTAATATCGCAAAAACAATCGCAATCTGTCCCAATTCCAGTCCGATATTGAAACCTAAAAGAGGAACGGCAATGCTTTGGCTTTTGGCAATCATCACTCTGGCGGTATTGGCAAATCCCATTCCGTGAATCAATCCGAAGAATAAGGCTAAATAATACGCTAATTTATTCTGCGATTGCTTTTTGTTTCTCATTACAATATTTGCGAAAGCCGTTATAACGATCGTTAACGGAATTAAAAATTCAACCCAATCTGACGGAACTCTTACAATGTCTAAAATACTCAACGCCAACGTAACGGAATGTCCGATGGTAAAAGCCGTTACAAGTATCAAT
>DKLU01000004.1 GCA_002455915.1 Chryseobacterium sp. UBA6632 | reverse complement strand
GATTATCAACGATAATCGGAGTTTTTTATAAAAATATTATATTTAAAATTATCTTAAAATAATATTATTCGTCATTGTAGTGTGATTGATTAATTTTCCTTTTTCATCACTAATTTCTATTTCAGAAACGTGCATCGATTTTCCTTTTCTGATAAATCTTGCCACAGCCGTTACCATTCCGTCTTTTTTACTTCTTAAATGGTTTGAATTGATGTTGGTTCCAACACCATAATATTTAGAACCATCAATGAAGATATTAGACAGGCTAGAACCCATTGTTTCTGCCAAAACACAACTTGCGCCACCGTGTAAAATACCAAAAGGCTGATGAACTTTCGGCTGAACAGGCATTGTTGCAGTCATGGTTTCGTTTTCAAGATCAATATCTATGAATTTTATTTCCAGCGTTTTAGCTAAAGTTACCTCGCCGCCCCAACTGTTTAGAAATGCTAATATTTCTTCCTTCGTTTTATCTTTCGTGTAATACATAGTTTGTTGGTTGATAGTTATTAGTTGCTGGTATCAGTTCCCATGATATTTGGGTTCCAGTTTTCAGGAATTTTTGGAACAATATCATTTTTGATATAATAATTCTGAATTTCTTCCATAATTTCTGAAAAAGAAGCAGAAGCAATTCTTTCATAAGAAATCGTATATCCTAAATAAACAATTTTTCTTTTAAAATCTCCGGCTGCCAACACGATAGGAACTTTTGCCGCCAAAGCCATGTGATAAAAACCTTTTCTCCATTTCGGAACCCAGCTTCTTGTTCCTTCCGGAGTAATTACTAAACTAAAATCTTCTTTTGCAAACTGATTGGCAACGAAGTTTACCAAGTCGTTTTTCTGACTTCTGTCGATCCCGATTCCTCCCAAACCTCTTACCACACTTCCATACCAAGCTTTGGTGTGAGCATTTTTAATGATGATTTTGATGGGTTTCTCCAAAGACCAATAGGCAAGGTTTCCTAAAATATATTCCATATTATGGGTGTGGGGTGCCACAACAAGGATACATCTGTTAAGGCTGCTTGCATCGCCCTGTAGAACGACCTTCCAGCCCAATAATTTTAGCATTGCTTTGCCAATTAGTTTTTTCATAGATCTTGTATTAAAACAGAAAAGTATAACCAAACTTTGGTTATACTTTACAAATATATTGAAATATTATTGCTCTTTAAAACAAACCGCTGATTAAATCTACGATTTTCATTACTATTTCTAAGGCTACTTGTACCATTTGTTTATGTTTTTGATTTGGGTTATTAATTTTGTACGAAGATAGTATAATTTTCTGATATACAGTGTTTAAAATTAAATTATTTTCGATAGTTTTGAGAGAAGAAGAATGTGAATTTCAAGCTTTTGACCATTCATTCACATCTTCTGCCACTCTCTAAAGTTTATTATTTGGTTTTAATGGAAATTTCATCTTTACCATCCTTGATCTTGATGTCTACATTTCCTTTCATTTTTTTGATACTGGATTTCATAGAATCAATCACGTTATCAGCTTGTGAAGCAGGCACTTTTTTACCGTTGATGATAATGCTGTCCTTATCGTCTGAGCTGTATTCAATCGTAGAACCGTTTACAGAGATTTTGTTTTTCTCAATTTTGATTCCGTTGTTGTTATGGTCGTCATCCTGATCATTATCGTTGATTCCGTCTCCGTCTAAATCTCCGTCAAAATAAATTTTGTCTTTATTTACCGGAATAATCACCATTCTTTGCGGAACTACAAGCTCATAGCTGATTCTGTAATCTCTGAATCTGTGCTCGTAAGGATACTTCATGTAGTTTGGAAGAAGCACTTTATTGTTTTCAACCTCTACAGGAACCGTAATTTGTACCGGAACATTGTATCCGTTTCCTTCTTTTTTAATGATTAGATAAGGTGTTTTTACATCAGATTTTCTTACAACATCTACATCCGGATAATCTTCTTCGAAAACTGTTTTCTTATCCGAATAAATATCGCTGTCATATCCTTTGAAGTTTTGTGGAATAACCACTTGCTTTACATCAACATACAATGTGTCTGAAGTTGTATTGATCGCTACATTTTCAACATCTTCTTTGCTGCCTCTGTAGATTAAATCTTTTTTCGCCATGCTGATTCCAAAGTAAGTACCCAATCCGATTAATAAAAGGAATAAGCCTCCTAATACCCATCCGATATTTCTCAATTTAGTTTTCGGAGAGAAAATTTTGATACTTAATAAGCTGAAGATAATTGCCGGGATCAAAGCTCCAACCACCATGATAGCAGTTAATACTTTGTCTAAACCATTATCATCCATATAGAATTTCATTTCAGAAGCTCCTGGGAAATCTGCATTTACTCCGAAAATCCCGATAATAGCGAAGATTCCTGCAATGCTTCCTACCGCCATTAAAACGAAAAGTGAACCAATGATATATTTAAAAACATTCCATATTCCGCTGCTTGCGTTGCTGATGTAAGGTTTGTTTTCGATATATATTTCTCCGACCCTCTGAGTAGATTCATTGGCGAATTGCACCAATTTATTAGACTCATTCTTAAGATTGTCGAAGTTCATAGGCTTTCCCTGCATTTTCAGGAAATCTGCCGCAGATTCTGCTTTTGGTAACACGGCCCAAAGAATAATATATAATAAGAAAACCAATGTTGAAGAAACTGCCGCTGTGAAAGCTCCCAGGATGAAAATTCCCAACCAGATTGCTCTCATTGCTGTAATATCCATTCCAACATATTGAGCTAAACCTGCGCATACTCCGGCAATTTTCTGTTTTTCTGGATCACGGAACAATTGTTTTTTATCACTGTATTCAGTTCTAGCGTTTCCTTTTTTCGAAGTATTTTTTTCAGAATAATAAGCTTCTTCCTGCTCTTCTATTTTTTCAGGGGTTCCAATTTGTGCAATTACCTTCTCTACATCAGAATCATTGATTACTTCGCGTTTTCCTAAAGAATCTTTGAAGATTTCCACCATTCTGATTTCTATGTCGTGCATTACCTCATCTGCTTCCGAAGCATCCAAAGCGCTTCTAAGAGCATTCAGATAATCGCTAAGCTTTATGTATGCATGTTCTTCTATCGTAAAAGAAAAACCTGCAAGTCCTATTGAGAGTGTTTTGTTCATAGCTTTGTTTTTTTAATTTTTTTGAGTGATTTGGTTTACAGAATCTGTCAATTCATTCCAGGTATTTTGAAGTTCATTTAGAAACAGTTTACCTTTTTCTGTGATCTGATAATATTTTCTAGGCGGCCCTCCGGTAGATTCTTCCCATCTGTACGATAAAAATTCTCCGTTTTTCAATCTTGTTAAAAGAGGGTAGAGGGTTCCTTCCACTACATCCAGTTTTCCTTTTTTTAGTTCATCTATAAGGTCGGAAACATACATTTCACGATGATTGATGAGACTTAAAATACAGAATTCCAGAATGCCTTTTCGCATTTGCGCTTTGGTATTTTCAGTATTCATCTTTAATAAGTTTTGTTAATTAGTTATATCTAAAACCGATTTCAGTTCCTAGCTAGATGAACCTATTTCGATTTTACATTACAAAGATATGTAAATAAAATGGTATTATGCAATACAAAGTAGTGTAATTTTTTAAATATAATATTTAAATTACTGATTTTCAATAAAATAAATTTTAATTAAGATTTTGCATATTTTGATTTTCAACTTAAAAAAAGTGTAAAAGACTTTAAAATTTTGTATTTTTGGCAGAAGTTGGGTTATTAATCTAGCCAGAATTTAAATTTTATTTAAACACAATTATGATATATTCTAAATTTTTATTGCCTTTTATTTTAGTTGGAACAAGTTGCTTTGCTCAATATAAGTTTGAAATGAAAGATGCTTCAGCTTATTATGATGCAAAAATCACGATGGAAGACTGCTCGGGGGACGAATGTCGAGGTAAAGCGGTTATTGACTTATTCAAAAAAAATGGTTCGAAAATCGATCAAACATTAACTTCTGAGAATTTAGTTTTTTATTTAAATCAGAATAATAAAATATCACAGGAAGAAATTGTTCGATTGGATAAAAATGTGGTTTCAGACGGCCCTTTAATTTTTGATGATTTTAATTTCGACGGAACTGAAGATGTTGCCGTAAAAAACGGAAATTTAGGAAATTACGGAGCTGCTTCTTACGATGTATATGTTTACAATGTTACCAAGAAAAAGTTTGTGCCTAGTGAAGAGCTTACCGATCTTGCCAGCAACTCTTTTGGAATGTTTGAAGTAGATCATGAAAGGAAGCGATTGATTACCTATGCGAAATCGGGTGCGGCAATGCATTATATTACAGAATTTACTGTTATTCCCAACCGAGGTTTGGTGAAAGTATATGAAGTGGAAGAAGATGCGAGTGGCGGTGAGCGAGTGATTGTAACAACCAAGGAATTTAAAGATGATAAATGGATAAAAACGGTTAAAAATTATCCAATTGAAGAATATTATAAGTAACAGATAATGAAGATACAGAAGGAGATCGATTTTATTTTGGCAGTTGATGCCTTAAAGAACGTACAACGAAGAAATTACAATGCAGATGATTCCAGAAGAGAAAATACAGCTGAGCATTCTTGGCAGATTATTATTTTGGCTCAAATTCTTTTTCCTTATGCGAAAAACAGAGCGGATATTGATTTGTTGAGAGTGATCAGAATGCTTTCTATTCACGATTTGGTAGAAATTGAAGCGGGTGATACTTTTCTTTTTGATGAAGCGGGAATGGTTGGTAAGTTTGAAAGAGAGAAAGTTT
>DKLU01000003.1 GCA_002455915.1 Chryseobacterium sp. UBA6632 | reverse complement strand
AGTTTTAGAATTTTTAGAGACCAGAATTTATTTTTAGCGAAAGTTTCCAAGTCTTGAATTTTTGTTTCTTTTGCTTCAAGACAAAAGAAAATTATTTATTTATCCAAAATCCCTCTAATCTTATTCGCATTAGAAATCAACTCTCCCAAATATTCAAAATTTTCTTTTTCTAAAGCAGATTTGAATTTTCTTAATTGTGAAATATGCTCATTCAAAACATCCAACACATTTTCTTTATTTTGTTTAAAGATCGGAACCCACATTTCAGGATGAGATTTTGCTAAACGAACCGTACTCGAAAAACCGGAACTCGCCAACTGAAAAATTGTGTCTTCTTCACGTTCCTTTTCCAAAACGGTATTCGCCAAAGCATAAGAAGTGATATGCGAAATATGTGAAATATAAGCGGTGTGCACATCGTGATCTTCGGCATTCATATAAATTAAATGCATATCAAGACTTTCTACAATTTTTTCTACCAATTCCAAAGAATCTTTGGCTGATTCTTCTTTGTTGCAAATAACACCTGCTTTTCCTGAAAAACTGTTTGAAATGGCAGATTTCGGACCATTATTTTCCGTTCCCCACATCGGGTGAAAAGCCACAAATCTCGATCGTTTCGGATGATCTTTTACAGCATTTACAATTCCAGCTTTTGTAGAACCTGCATCCATTACCGTTTGATTTTCAGAAATCAGATCTAAAACATTGGGTAATAATTTTCTTGCAGAATCTACCGGAATTGCTAAAATAATAAGGTCTGAATTTTTAATTCCGTACTCCAGATCTACTTTCGCATCAATTATTTTTAATTCTAAAGCTTCGTTCAGGTGCTCGTTGCTGTTATCGATTCCGTAAATGAAATCGCTAATGCCTTTTTCTCTTAATTTTAATGCGATTGAGCCGCCAATCAATCCTACACCGATAATACTTATTTTCATCTCTTTAATTTATTAAAACAAAAAACCCCGTCTGAGGACGAGGCTTTAATTTATATACATAAGAATCCTTATCCCAAATTTGAGCTAGAAATTCCGTAATAATATGTTCTGTTATTTAAAATCACAAAGCGAAGGTAGACAATTTTTTTTAATCTGAGGTTAAAAAAGTGAATTTTCCTATGCAAATGAATTTTAAAAGTCAATTCGCTCTGCTGTCAATTTTTTTTAATTGAATTTAAAAATTGATCATTGACTTGCAAAGCAAAATTGACACTTCACACAATCTATGGATTGCTGATGATTAAAGTTGACGGAATATCCGATAACCAAAGACTTTTTGTGTCGATCAAGCCTTTCCAGCTTTTTTTACTGATCAACATTAGGTTTTGTGAGTTGAGGAATTCCTTTTCAATCTTTTTCTCGTTATATAAAGTGATATGATTGGGTGCCACCTGTTCAATGCTTCGGATCAATTCTTTCACCTCAATATTATTTCGGATCTGTCCTGCGACATCCAGAATGATAATTTGAGAATTGTTATTGTTTATTAATCGTTTAGCATATTCTAATAAATAAAAATCGCTTAAATTAAAGATTGGAACAAAAACTTTATCTGCTGACGTAAATTCCTTTTCCACTAAAACTCCCACCGGAATCGTTGCTTTATCCAATACCTGAAGCGTAAGATCATCAAAAGGAGAGGTGTTGAAAATATTTCCTTTTCCTTTTACGGTGTTTAATAATTTTTCAGGATTAATGATTTTTGTAGTAAATCCTAAAAGTCTTCCCAATAAACTTCCTTCATACATCGATTTTCCAAGCATGATTAGAAGAAGATCATAATTTCCTTTATTGGTAATGCTTGTCAGGTCATTTTCAACATCAGTTGATGCTTTGAAAAGGGTAGTAACTTCCAAATTCAGATCGCTGGATGTTTCAATTACATTTTTAAACTGATCTTTTTCAAAATCATTAATATCAAAAGCGTGAAGTTCATCAACAGGAGCAATATTCATCGCGGTTATGCTTTTGTTTCCATTCATTTTATGAGTGAAATTATCAGCAAGTTTTAATAATGTACTTCCCGATTTCGGAGTTTCAAAAGATAAAAGAACTCTGTATTTTGCATCATTTTCGCTCTCATCAAACTCTTCTTCCAAAGATGATTTTTTTCCTTTAAATAAATAATTGATAAGGTCAAGACAAGGTCCCGTCATGAAAGTGGTAAACAATGCCATGATGACCAACATTGCGAATAATTCCGGGCCTAAAACTCCAAGATCATACCCGATATTCAGAACAATAAGTTCCGTTAAACCTCTGGTATTCATTAGAGCACCAATTGTGAGACTATCTTTCCAGTTAATATTCAGGAATTTTGCCGTTAATGCACTTCCTACAAATTTTCCGATAACGGCTGTTAAGATGATAAATCCTCCGATTTTCCAAAGATGGGGATCATTCAATAATCCGATTTGGGTTCTTAAACCTGTGAATACAAAGAATAACGGAAGCAATAAAACTAAAGCTACATCTTCTACTTTTTCTACAAAAAGACTTCTGAATTTTACGTTTTCAGGCATAATTGCTCCTGCCATAAAGGCTCCGAAAAGTGCATGGATTCCGATAACTTCTGTTGCGTAAGATGAAATAATTAATATTAAAAAGAAAACAGCAACCAGTGCTTTGCTGATGAATCCTTTTCCTTTTTGGGATTCGGCAATTCTATGCAAAAATGGTCTTACTGCTTTAATCATGATGAAAACATATAAAATAGCCATCAAGATAACGAAAACCGAACCTGAGAAAGAACCCGCTTTTACAATAGCAATAACGGCTGCCAAAATACACCATGCGGTAATATCATCGGCGGCGGCACAGGTGATAACGACGGTTCCTATTTTTGTTTTATGTAAATTTCTTTCCTGAACAATTCTTGCCAATACCGGAAACGCGGTAATACTCATCGCAATAGCGATAAACAAAGCAAATGAACTGAACTGAATTCCGTCTGGAGCAAACTCTTTATATAAAAAATAAGAAAGACCAACACCCAACGCAAAAGGAATAATGATACTTGCGTGACTGATGACAACAGCATCGTGTGCTTTTTTTCTTAAAACGCTCAAATCAAGCTCCATTCCGACGATATACATGAAAAGGATCAAGCCGATTTGGCTTAAAAATTGTAAATTTCCTAATGATTCTTTCGGAAAAATAAATGCGGAAAGTTCCGGAAAATACAATCCGAAAAGAGAAGGACCTAAAACGATACCCGCGATCATTTCACCAATTACAGAAGGTTGTTTCAGTTTAACACAAATCCATCCGAATAATTTGGCGACCATAATAATTGTAACAATTTGAGCCAATAAAAGCGCCAACGGATGATGAAGATTGGTTAAAAAAGAATCTGTGAAATTCTCCCACATCGTGCCGCCTGTAGTTTTGGGAGCCGGAATATTTTCTCCGATTTCCAACGTTTTTCCCTCCACAAAAAACCAATACATCAGGCATGAAAAAAATGCAATGGTACAGACGTAAAAAATAATATTTTTATATTTCCCCAAATTCATAACTCCTATATTTAAGTGTGTAAATTTCTTTATAATAAATGGTTAATAAATGTTAATTTTCTTAAAATGTAATCAATCCCGCGAATAATGTAATGAAAATCTATTTGAAAGAATATCCAAGCCCGACTCCCATTTTCCAAGCTCCGTTTTGGGTTGAAGTTTTAGAATTGTAATAAACAGGCAGTTGCAACGCGATCTTTTTGTAAACAACCGTTAATCCGGCTCCAAGATTAGGTGTAATCGGGCTATTTTTCGTGCCGTGAGATTTATCTTCTTTAATTCTGAGTGATGGCAGCATTCCCAAAATAAGCTTTAAATCTTTGTTTTTATAACTTACGTTAGGCCCCGTAAAGTTGATGAATGCGCCATGATCTACATATCCGACAATGGCAATT
This sequence comes from Chryseobacterium sp. UBA6632, assembly GCA_002455915.1. Classification (GTDB taxonomy): domain Bacteria; phylum Bacteroidota; class Bacteroidia; order Flavobacteriales; family Weeksellaceae; genus Chryseobacterium. Next base: position 768 of record DKLU01000003.1, on the reverse strand, counting down.
CCGTCAAAAAAAGATGCTTTAATTTTAGAATCTGTTTCCTGAGAAAAGCAAAGATCGGATATGAGAATCCCACCAGCATAGAGCAGTTTTTTCATTATGAAATCATTTAATAAGACGCAAAACTACGTTGACTAAACGTTTAAAATAGGGTAGATGTAATGAAAGGCTGAGATTATGTAATTAAAAGGACAATATTTGAAAAATCTACTTTCCAAACATTTCCATTAATGAATTTTTGTAAGCATCTCCGATTTGTAGCTTTAAAAAATTCTCTCCTTCTAAAGAAATGGTTGTGATAATTTCGTTGGTTGAAAATACTTTAATGGAAGATAGCGCAATGATTTCTTTTTTATTCACTTGTGCAAAATCCTTTGAAGGGAGCATTTCTAAAAGGTTTTTGAAATTTAAATTTTTCAGAACGATATTGGTACCGTCATTAAGAATAATATCTTTATCGCGGCTATCGATTTCTGAAGTTTTAATATAAGCGATTTGGTCTGTGAAAATCACGGTTTTACCGATGTTGGTATTCCATTCGATAAATTCTTTTTTGTTTGATTTTTGAATAAGTTCTGCCGCTTTTTCAAAAGCCTGTGTTAATCTTTCTTTTTTGATCGGTTTTCGAACATAATCCACCACATTGAGGTCAAATGCTTCAGCTGCGTATTCTTTGTAAGCGGTTGTGAAAATGATTTTTTTTGAACCTGAAATTAATTCGGCAACCTGCAAACCATTCATTCCGGGCATTTCGATGTCTAAAATGCAGAC
>DKLU01000002.1:3682-4668 GCA_002455915.1 Chryseobacterium sp. UBA6632 | reverse complement strand
ACTGTTGATGTAATTAAGCTGGCAATTAGTATATAGTGTAGTTTCATGGTATTGTTTTTTGATGTTCCAAAATTAGGAGCTCTTAAAAGCCTGTGAAATAGCGTTTAGATAAAGCCTTGGTTTTTCAGGATTAATTAGTTTTCATCGGAAAAAATAAAGCGTTCATCGAAAATCATCATTGGAATTTTAAGGAAAACCTATTTTTGTTATATGAAAACAAACAAACTAATATACCTGCATCTCTTTTTCTGGGGAATTTACCTTATCGGTTCTATTCTTATCCCGTATTTTGTATTTCATTCAGAAAAGATCATTCTGAATATTACCTTTTTCCTGACGAGTTTTATCTGTTTTTATGTGAACTATTTTTTCGTGGTTCCGAATTTCTTTGATGCAAGCAAACTGTACAAATCAATTATCGCATTTTTGCTAAGTGTTAGTTGCTTTGTCGCGGTACGTTATTCTGTAGAAGAGATTTTACTTCCTGCCACGGTTGGGTTTAGAAATTATGCAGAAGAAACAGGTTTTGGATTTTACTTCTTTGATAATATTTTTTACAGCAGCACGACTATTTTTATCAGCACCACTTTTTGGTTTTTTAAATATTTCATACAGGCTGAACAGGAAAAATCAGAATTGATTGAAGCTAAGAAAACCGCCGAATTACAAGCCTTAAAAACGCAGATCAATCCGCATTTTATCTTCAATTCTTTAAATAATATCTATTCTTTGGTGTATCAGAATTCAGAAAAAGCGTTACCCGCTTTGGAAGAATTGAGTCAGCTGTTGAGGTACAGCACAAAAGATCTTGGAGAGGATACCATCACTTTAGACAAAGAAATCGGGTATATCGACAGTTTAACGGCTTTGGAAAAATTAAGAATTAAAAAACCTGAATTATTAATCATTGAAAAAAATATCAACCATCCCAAACTGAATATTTCGCCCATGATTTTAGTTCCTTTTGTGGAAAATGCTTTTAAACA
>DKLU01000002.1:318-3525 GCA_002455915.1 Chryseobacterium sp. UBA6632 | reverse complement strand
GTGGAAAATGCTTTTAAACATGGTGATTTTCGCGATAAAGGGTTTGAAATGAAAATCTCTGATGAAAATGAAACGCTGCATTTTTATCTTTTAAACCATAAAAAAGACCGAATGAAAGATGAAGTTTCGGGAATCGGGATTGATAACGTGAAGAAAAGACTGGCGATTTTATATCCAAAAAAACACGAATTAGCTATAAAAAATTCTGAAACAGAATTTATCGTAGATTTAAAGATTGATTTGCGAAATGAATAAGATAAAATGTATTGTTGTAGATGACGAACCGCTGGCGATCTCGCTTCTGGAAAGTTATGTACAGAAAGTTCCGTTTTTAGAACTGGTTTTTTCCACCGAAAACCCAATTGAAGCACTGGATTATATTCAAAAAAATGAATCTGATCTGGTGTTTCTGGATATTCAGATGCCGGAACTCACGGGAATTAATTTCATGAAAATTCTTGGTGACAAGCAGAAGTATATTTTAACAACCGCCTATTCCGAATATGCTTTGGAAGGCTATGATCACAATATTGTAGATTATCTGCTGAAGCCGATTTCATTTGAACGATTTTATAAAAGTGCTTTAAAAGCTCAGGAACGTTTTGTGGTGAATGAAACGAAAGAAGACGCTCATTTCTTTGTGAAATCGTCGGGACAGCAGCATAGAGTTAATTTTGAGGAGATTCTGTACATAGAAAGCATTAAAGATTATGTAAATATTAAAACTTCTGAGCAGGAATATATTGTTTTAGACACACTGAAATCAATGGAGCAACAACTCCCAGAAAGTTCTTTTACAAGAATTCATAAGTCTTTTATCATTAATTTGAATCAGATTAAAAATGTTTCAACCAAAAAAGTCACCTTAGTTTCTGAACAGGAAATTCCGATAGGAGAGAGCTATAGAATGAATCTTCTGACGAAAATAAAATAGGTTTAATGGCTGGAGAAGGAGGCTGGAAGCTGGAAGTTTGAACAGTATCAAAATTTTTTCGATGATGACTGCCATTAACCTTAAGCTTCCATCTTCCCGCTCCCAACCTTTCCCCTCCAAAAAACAAAAAAGCAGTTCCAAACGAAACTGCTTTTCTATGATTAATTAAATCTAACAATTAATTCTTCTCCTGTTGTTTGATTAAGTTCAAGGCAGAACCTGCTTTAAACCAATCGATTTGTTGTTCGTTATACGTATGGTTTGCGATAACAATATCTTTAGTTCCGTCTTTGTGAACGAATTCTAATGTTAATTGTTTTCCTGGAGCAAACTGATCAAGATCTAAGAAGTTAACCGTGTCGTCTTCCTGAATTTTGTCGTAATCTGCTTCATTAGCGAAAGTAATTCCTAACATTCCCTGTTTTTTAAGGTTGGTTTCGTGAATTCTCGCAAATGATTTTACCAAAACAGCTTTTACTCCCAAATGTCTCGGTTCCATCGCAGCGTGTTCTCTTGAAGAACCTTCACCATAGTTTTGGTCACCCACAACGATTGTTGGAACTCCCGCAGCTTTGTACGCTCTTTGTACAGCAGGAACTTCGCCATATTCACCCGTTAATTCATTTTTAACGTGGTTGGTTTCCATATTGTAAGCATTTACAGCACCGATCAACATATTATTTGAAATATTATCAAGGTGACCTCTGTATTTCAACCAAGGTCCAGCCATGGAAATATGGTCAGTCGTGCATTTTCCGAAAGCTTTAATTAAAACTTTAGCCCCTTCAATGTTTTTTCCATCCCAAGCCGGGAATTCTTCTAATAGTTGAAGTCTGTCTGAAGACGGGCTTACATTTACCACAACAGAAGAACCGTCTGCAGATGGCGCCTGATAACCGTTATCGTCTACCGCAAAACCTTTTGATGGTAATTCGTACCCTTTAGGCTCATCTAATTTAATCTGCTCTCCCGCTTCGTTGGTTAAAGTATCTGTAATTGGATTAAAATCTAATCTTCCTGAAATTGCCACCGCAGCCACCATTTCCGGAGACGCTACGAAAGCGTGCGTATTTGGATTACCGTCTGCTCTTTTCGCAAAGTTTCTGTTGAAAGAGTGAATAATTGAATTTTTCTCTCCTTTATCAGCGCCTTCTCTGTCCCATTGTCCTATACAAGGTCCGCAAGCGTTGGTAAAGATTCTTGCATTTTCAAATTTTCTGAAAGAATCTAAGAAACCGTCTCTTTCTGCCGTGAATTTCACCTGCTCAGAACCCGGATTGATTCCTAAAATTGCTTTTGGCTTCACACCTTTAGCAACTGCGTCTTCCACGATAGAAGCTGCTCTTGATAAATCTTCGTAAGACGAGTTGGTACAAGAACCAATTAATGCCCATTCAACTTCTAAAGGCCATCCGTTAGCTTCTGCTTTTGCTCTGAATTCTGCAACCGGAGTCGCCAAATCCGGAGTGAAAGGCCCATTTAAATGCGGAGTTAATTCTGAAAGGTTGATTTCAATGAGTTGATCAAAATATTGTTCAGGATTAGCATATACTTCAGCATCACCAGTTAAGTGTTCCGCAATTTTATCGGCAGCATCTACAACATCCTGTCTTCCTGTAGCAGAAAGATATCTTCTCATAGAATCATCATACCCGAAGGTAGAAGTGGTAGCTCCGATTTCTGCACCCATGTTACAGATCGTACCTTTACCTGTCGCAGAAAGAGATTCTGCTCCTTCTCCGAAATATTCAACGATGCAGCCTGTTCCTCCTTTTACGGTAAGAATTCCGGCAACTTTTAGGATAACATCTTTTGCAGAAGTCCATCCGTTCATTTTTCCGGTTAGTTTTACACCGATTAGTTTTGGCATTTTAAGCTCCCACGCCATTCCTGCCATTACGTCTACTGCATCTGCACCACCAACACCGATGGCCACCATTCCTAAACCTCCTGCATTTACGGTGTGAGAGTCAGTACCAATCATCATCCCTCCAGGGAAAGCATAATTTTCCAATACAACTTGGTGGATAATTCCAGCTCCTGGCTTCCAGAAACCGATTCCGTATTTATCACAAACAGAGCTCAAAAAGTTGAAAACTTCAGAGTTTTTGTTGATACCTTCCTGTAAGTCAGATTCAGCACCAATTCTTGCCTGAATTAAGTGATCGGCGTGTGCTGTAGAAGGTACCGCTACTTTAGCTTTTCCTGCCTGCATGAATTGCAAAAGCGCCATCTGTGCCGTTGCATCCTGCATCGCTACTCTGTCCGGAGCG
>DKLU01000002.1:0-170 GCA_002455915.1 Chryseobacterium sp. UBA6632 | reverse complement strand
AGCGAAATCTACATAAGAGTTTCCTCTTTCGTGTTCCTGTGTTGCGTTCCCTTCCCAAAGGTGGGTGTAAAGGATTTTTTCTGAAAGTGTCAGTGGTTTTCCTGTGATCTGTCTTGCCGCAGCAATTCTCTCAGGATAACGTTCATACACTTTTTTGATCATATCAATAT
>DKLU01000496.1 GCA_002455915.1 Chryseobacterium sp. UBA6632 | reverse complement strand
AAACAAAATTGCGGAAGTAGCTCAGTTGGTAGAGCGTCAGCCTTCCAAGCTGAATGTCGCGAGTTCGACCCTCGTCTTCCGCTCAAAAAAAATCATGCTATACAGTATGATTTTTTTGCTTAATGCCGACTTAGCTCAGCGGTAGAGTGCTTCCTTGGTAAGGAAGAGGTCACGGGTTCAAGTCCCGTAGTTGGCTCTTAAAAAATCCCGATTTATTCGGGATTTTTTATTTTCTCACTTTTTCAAATTTATATCTGTTACTTCCGTTTCATAAAGTTGTTTAATTTATAATAGAGAAAATAAAATTTAAGAGATAAATTTTATTTTCTTTTCAGAATTTTCTATTATCCAATTGTTTTTTCTTTAAACCATTGTTTAAATAATCCCTTTCTTAATTCCTTCAATTAAAAAATTATCTGCTTAGTTATCATTTCAAAATCCTAAAAAATTCTTTACATTCGTATAAAATAATTTTCGATGAATATTCTTTTATTGGAAGATGATTTGATTCTTTCTGCGGAGCTTTGCAAGTTTTTAGAATCGAATAGTTTTACCTGCGATAAAATTTATGATGGAGAAACATTTCTTCGTCAGATTAAAAATAGTACTTACGATTTGTATCTGCTCGATATCAACGTACCAAAAATAAACGGACTGGATGTTTGCCAGACCATTCGTTCTTTCGATAAAAATACGCCGATCATCATCATTTCTGCGTACGGAGATCTTTCGGACAAAAAAGATGCCTTTACAAGACTGGCAGATGATTATTTGGTAAAACCTTTTCAGTTTGAAGAGTTATTATTGCGCATCAACTCATTATTGAGAAGAAAAACACCATCCGAAACAACAGATCAGGATATTGTACGAGTTGATGATTTAATTGTGAATAAAACCGAACAGAAAGTGTATCGCGGAGGAAATGAAATCAATCTTACTCTGAAAGAATTTCAGCTATTGGTTTATTTGGCAGAAGCACAAGGAAGAACGGTTTCTAAACAGCAGATCACAGAACATGTTTGGGAACATAATTTCAATACGAATACGAATACAGTAGAAGTGTATATTAATTTCCTGAGAAAGAAAATTGATAAAGATTTTAAAGTGAAATTAATTCACACTCGTTCCGGATTCGGGTATTATTTAAGTCCGTTATAAAAGAATGTCTTTAAAAAGAAGGATCGCACTTACGCTCAGCATTGCTTTTTCATTACTTTTTGGTATTGTAATGGCGGTGATTTATATGTCTTTTAACGATTTCAGAAAAGATGAATTTAAAGAAAGATTCAGGCAAAGGCTTGAATTTACTTCCCATTTCATTGCGAAGTCAAAAGATTTTGAAGAAGAAGCGCCTATTTTTTTTAATGAAAATTCAGATAACATTCTTTTAAATGAAACCATTTTAATTTTTAATGCTGAAAAAGAATTAATTTACAGTACCATTAAAGATCGAAATGTAACGTGGGACACTTCTTTGCTAAAGGAATTAGACGAAAAAAAAATAGTTTATTCTGAAAAAACGGTTCCCGAAATTTACGCGGCTCTTAGAAATATCAATGGAGAAAATTATTATATTCTCACAAGTGCTTATGATACCAACGGAAACTCGAAGCTTTCTTATCTTAAATATCTATTGATTACAGCTTATGTGATGAGCACGCTTCTCATCGGGTTTCTTAGCTATTATGTGATGGGACAGTTTTTGAAGCCACTGGAAGATCTTAATGTGGAAATTTCAGAAGTAACAGCACATAAACTTACCACGAAAATTCCCGTTCAGGAATCGAATGACGAGATCAATGTTTTGGCGCAGTCTTTTAATACGATGATTACAAGGCTTGACGATGTTTTTCAATCTCAGAAAGATTTTACGGCAAGTGCCTCACATGAAATTCGAACTCCGATTACCCGAATGGCTTTTCAGCTGGAAAATCTCATTAAATTTGAACAGCATTCTCCCGAAACATTAGCGTCTTTAAAGCAAATTCAGCGAGATGTGTATCAGCTTTCGGATCTTACGAATTCGCTTTTACTTTTAACAAAATTTGATAAAGAAAATATTCAGAGCATTTATGAAGAGGTGAGAATTGATGAAGTGATTTTTGAATCTTTTGAAGCGGTTGAAAAAAGCTATCCTAAATTAAGAATGAGCTTTCTTATCTCCGAAGATACTTCCGAAGATGCACTTCTTACGCTAAAAGGGGTTCAGTCTCTGTTGGATATTGTTTTTATTAATTTGCTTAAAAACGCCGCGGTTTACTCAGACGATACGGAAGTAGATGTAATAATTAAAGAAACGAGTGAACATCTTATTGTAGATGTAATTTCTCATGGCAGCACCATCTCCGAAGAAGAGCAGGAAAAACTATTCGATGCTTTTAAAAGAGGAAAAAATTCTCAGAATATTTCAGGTTCCGGGCTTGGCTTGAGAATTGTGAAGAGAATTCTAGAATATCACGGCGCTAAAATTACGTATACTTCACCTGCAGATTTGTTGAATAAATTCAGTGTAATTTTCAATAAATAAACAATTAATTTCCAAACCTTCCTTTGCATTCAGTTTTGTAATCTGTTTTTTGTTAAACCGATCATTAATTTTCATTTAAAAATTTCAATAGATTGAGATTTGATATTTATTTTAAATAAAAAAATA
>DKLU01000075.1:2014-4480 GCA_002455915.1 Chryseobacterium sp. UBA6632 | reverse complement strand
TTGAACTCATCAACGGAATGCAGGAAATCAAAATGCATAACGCCGAAAAACAAAAACGTTGGGACTGGGAGTTTCTTCAGGTGAAATTATTTAAACTTAGAATAAAATCTCTTTCGCTAGAACAATGGCAATCTGTCGGTGGAAATTTTATCAACCAAATGAAGGATATTTTGGTAAGTTTTTTATCTGCAAAACTAGTTTTAAGTGGAAATCTTACATTAGGAATGATGCTTTCAGTGCAATATATCATCGGGCAATTGAACAGCCCTTTACTACAGTTAATAGATTTCATCAAACAAACTCAGGATGCTAAGATTTCGTTGGAAAGGTTAGGTGAAATTCACGATAAAGATGACGAAGAAAATAAAGATGAGCAATACGTTCATGAAGTTCCTCAAAAAGATATTGAGATCTCAAACGTTTCGTTCAGATATATTGGTTCGGATGTTTTTGTTTTTGAAAATTTAAACTTAAATATTCCTTATCAAAAAACCACAGCCATCGTTGGAGCCAGCGGAAGCGGAAAAACTACTCTTTTAAAATTATTGATGAAATTTTATGAGCCCAACGAAGGTGAAATTAAAATTGGCAATACAAAACTCAACAGTGTTTCACCAAGATTTTGGAGAGATCATTGCGGCGTCGTAATGCAGGAAGGTTATGTTTTTAATGATACTATTGCCAATAATATTGCTATTGGAGAAGATCATATCGATAAACAAAAATTAAGAAAAGCTGTAGAAATTGCCAATATTAAAGACTTTGTGGAAAGTTTACCGCTAAGTTACAATACCAAAATAGGGAATGAAGGCGTAGGCGTAAGTGGTGGTCAAAAGCAAAGACTTTTCATTGCGAGAGCCGTTTATAAATCTCCGGAATACATCTTTTTTGATGAAGCAACGTCTGCATTAGACGCCAACAACGAAAAAGTGATCATGGAAAATCTAGAACAGTTTTTTAAAGGCAAAACGGCAGTGGTCATTGCGCACAGACTTTCTACTGTAAAGCATGCCGATAAAATCATTGTTTTAGACAAAGGAAAATTGGTAGAAGAAGGCAACCATTCAGAATTGGTAGCTTTAAAAGGTGAATATTACAGACTTGTAAAAAATCAGTTAGAACTTGGAAACTAAAAAAGATATACTCGATAATATAGAACTTCGTTCTGAAAGCGTTCAGGACATTCTTACCCAGCCGCCACATTGGATGATCAGATGGGGAAATAGCGTCATTTTCATTATTCTTATTTTAATTTTGATTATGAGCTATATTATAAAATATCCCGAATTTATTGCGGCTCCCATTGTGGTTACCTCACAAAACCCGCCGGAAAAAATTGAAGCAAGAAACAATTTAAAAATTGAAAAAATTCTCATCAAAGATCATCAGGATGTAAAAAAGGATCAGGTTTTAATGGTAATGCAGTCTACGGCTAATTATACCGATATTTTAGCCTTAAAAAAATATGTGGATAATATGACTCCCAACAACCTTTATTCTTTCCCTGTAAGTGAGGTTTCGCACTTCAAACTGGGCGAGTTGCAGGGAGATTATAATAATTTTGCTAAAGCTTTTCAGGATGAGCAGCTTTTTACAAGACTACAACCTTATGCACCGGAAAATATTGCCGCCAACCAAAGTATTTCCGAATATCGAGGAAGAATTATCAACTTGAAACAACAAAAAATTCTGGAGCAGGCTAAATATGATCTTACACGAAAAAATTATCAACGTTCTCAGGAACTTTTTAACCAAGGTGTAATTGCTTCCGTAGAACTTGAAAACGAAAAAATAAAATATCTGCAGGCTCAGCAAAATGTAGAAAACATTAATATTTCTTTGTCTCAGATGGAAGAGGCTATTTCAAATTTCAACAAAACAAAAAGCGGAGCTGCCATTAATACTGAAAAAGATAAGATTACCTACTCTTCTCAAACACTTCAATTATTTGAGCAGTTAAGAAAATCGTTGAAACAATGGGAGCAAACTTATCTCATCATTTCTTCAACAGATGGGATGGCTAGTTTTCAGCAGTTTTTTGGTGAAAATCAATTTGTAAAAATGGGTGATGCCATTGTTTCTATTCTTCCGAAAAATAAAGATAAATTAGTGGGAAGAATGTCTGTTCCTGCTACCAATTCGGGAAAAGTAGTTCCTGGAGAAAAAGTTTTAATTAAACTAGACAATTATCGTTATCAGGAATTCGGAATCGTTAAGGGTAAAGTTCAAAATATATCTCTTTCGCCCGATAAAGACGGAAATTATTATGTAGACATTGTTCTTCCACAAGGATTAAAAACATCTTACAATAAAAATTTAACTTTTGATAAAGAACTTCGTGGGAGCGCAGAAATTGTAACCCAAGATTTAAGGCTAATTGAGAGGTTTTTCTATCAAATACGACAATTGTTAGGCTATCAAGTTTAAAGTAGTATAAAGCCCGTAAAATAACTTTTACGGGTTATT
>DKLU01000075.1:0-1966 GCA_002455915.1 Chryseobacterium sp. UBA6632 | reverse complement strand
TTATATCTTAATTTTTGAAAATTATTTTTGGGTATTAATAAAACTGTTGTGATTAGTGATATTGATTTTTAGATTTTAGATTAATCACAAAGAGTCATAGAGGTTTTATTTGCAACAAAACTGAGAAACAAAATTAATTGCTAATTGCTTTTTATTTATAGCCACAAATAAACCAATATTAATGCAGAAAGTAAATCTCTAAATTTTTGCTTGAATTCTACGTATTGTGAATGAGATTTAGAAAAATTATAAAAATATATAAAAACAAAAAACCGAAACAAATGTTTCGGTTTTTCTCGCTATTGTAGCGAAGACGGGACTAGCATTAATTAATCGTACTTTTTCGCAGTTTTCAAATAACAATAATAAAACCACTTATTAATAAGGCTTTAAACACAAAAATAGTTAACGAAAAAAAAGAGGGATTAAACTAAATAAAGAAAAATGTCGGGATTATATCGGAATTCTATATTTTTGTAAAATCAATAGACTAAATATGGCAAACCTCAAATTTTACTGCATCAAAAAAAGCAACCCTTCTAATATGAACGTTCGTTTTTATCATGGTAGAGAAATTGACTGTTCGGCACAATCACACATATTAATTGATCCCAATACATGGAGTAGAAAAATGCAAAATTTTAAACCACTAACCAGTAGTGAGATAAAAAGCACTTATTTACCATTGATAGAAAATTTAAAAAAAGAAATCTTAAATCAGTTTAACATTTCATATAACAAAGGAGACATTATTAATTCTATATGGTTATCCAAAGTCATTAAAGATTTTAATAAACGACCTGATAATGAAGAAGATCACAGATTTTTCTTTGTACCTTTTATTGAAAAATTTGCAAAAGACTCCGAAGTAAGATTAAATCCAAAAACAGGCAAAGAAATTTCTTTCCGGACAATCCAAAAATATAAAACTATTAAAAATCAATTAGTAGATTTTGAACAAGCGCAAAAGATTCGTTTAAAGATTACAGATATTAATTTAGAATTTCATAACAAATTCACTTCATATCTAAAAACTGACAAGAAGTATTCAAACACTTTAATTGAGAAAAATATCAGCACGATAAAAGGTTTCATTAAGGAAGCTAAAGAACTGGGATTAGATACAAATATAGAAGCTGAAAGTAAAAAATTTACTTTTAGGAGGGACGAACCCATCGATACTTATTTAAACTTAGATGAAATTGATTTAATTTACAATCTTGATCTATCTGATGATAAAAAACTCGATAATGTAAGAGATTTATTTATAATTAGTCTCTGGACTGGACTTAGAATTTCTGACCTAAAACGTATTGACAAATTCCTCATCAATGAAAACACGATTGTAATTTCCGAAACACAAAAAACAGGTGCTATTATTGAAATACCCATTCACCCACAAGTGAGGCGAGTACTCGATAAACGAAAAAATCAACTATCAAATATAATGATTTCTGAGCAAAAATTCAATGAATACATTAAAGAAGTCTGCCAAAAAGCAGGCATAGCACAAATGATTTTAGGGAACATAAAAAATCCAGATACAAACAGAAAAGAAAAAGGTTATTTCCCAAAATACAAATTAGTTTCTAGCCACACTGCAAGACGTTCTTTTGCAACTAATCACTATGGTAAACTACCAGACAACACAATTATGGCAATCACAACACATAAAAGCCATTCTCAATTTATGAAATACATCAAGACAACTCAAAAAGAGCATATTGCGCAAGTTGCGAAATACTGGGAAGAGCAAGATGAATTAAAAAATTCTAACAGCAATTTGAAAATTGTCATTTAGATGGATCTGATAAAATAAAAAAACATTTACAATAAATTTATTTTTTATTTTATTAATTTTTCTCTTACTTTGCTTTAGCAATTTTAAATATTGCTTAGTAATTTTAACTGAATCAAGTTAAAGTTTAGTAACAGCTTTCTGACGTAGCACACACTTTTGAACCCC
>DKLU01000286.1:5065-12161 GCA_002455915.1 Chryseobacterium sp. UBA6632 | reverse complement strand
TGGTTTAATTTCTTTATAAAAATTACAGTTGAGTTGGGCTTTCAGGCGCCTGAATTTCGCTATCCTCTACTTTATCTTTTATAATAATTTCTTCTGTTGGCTCCTTTGCATCAGGAATAGTATTGGTAACCGGTTTCTCTGTTAATTCAGGATCCCAAGCTCTTTTTCCAAATATTTCTTCCAAATCTTCACGGAAAATAACTTCTTTTTCTAAAAGCTTATTCGCCAACGCATCAAGCTTATCTTTATTATCAGTTAAAATCTGAATCGCTCTGTCATACTGATCACTTACAAATTGTTTGATCTCAGCATCAATAAGCTCAGCTGTTTTTTCAGAATATGGTTTTGAGAAAGAATAATCTGCCTGACCTGAGCTATCATAGTAAGAAACGTGTCCTACTTTTTCGCTCAATCCGTAGATCGTAACCATTGAATTTGCCTGTTTGAAAGCTCTTTCAAGGTCATTCTGTGCTCCTGTAGAGTAATTCCCTAATGCCACCTGCTCTGCTGCTCTACCACCTAAAAGTGAACACATTTCGTCTAACAACTGTTCTGTTGTAGTGATCTGTCTTTCTTCAGGCAAGTACCATGCTGCCCCTAAAGAACGCCCTCTTGGTACAATAGTAACCTTCAATAGTGGAGAAGCATGCTCTGTAAGCCAAGAAACGGTTGCGTGACCGGCCTCGTGGTATGCAATTCTTTTCTTTTCAGAAGGTTTAATTGCTTTATTTTTCTTCTCAAGACCCCCGATGATTCTGTCTACAGCATCAAGAAAATCCTGTTTCACTACAAATTCATGACTGTTTCTAGCTGCAATAAGTGCCGCTTCGTTACATAGATTAGCGATATCTGCACCACTGAAACCAGGAGTTTGTTTTGCAAGGAAATCTCTGTCAACGCTGTCATCAAGCTTGATTTTCTTTAAGTGAACATCAAGAATCTGTCTTCTTTCATGTAATTCCGGAAGGTCTACATAAATTGAACGGTCAAAACGTCCTGCTCTCATCAAAGCTTTATCTAAGATATCTGCTCTGTTGGTTGCTGCCATTACAATTACGTTGGTATCTGTTCCGAAACCATCCATTTCTGTAAGAAGCTGGTTCAATGTATTTTCTCTTTCGTCGTTTCCGCCAGAGAAATTGTTTTTACCTCTTGCACGTCCAATTGCATCAATCTCATCAATAAAGATAATTGCAGGAGATTTAGCTTTAGCCTGAGCAAAAAGATCTCTAACTCTTGAAGCACCTACCCCAACAAACATTTCTACGAAATCTGAACCTGAAAGTGAGAAGAATGGAACTTTAGCTTCACCCGCTACCGCCTTCGCCAATAACGTTTTACCTGTTCCCGGAGGCCCTACCAAAAGTACACCTTTAGGAATTTTACCTCCCAGTTTTGTATATTTTTCTGAGTTTTTCAAGAAATCTACCACTTCCTGAACCTCTTCTTTAGCACCTTCCAAACCTGCAACATCCTTAAATGTTACCTGAATTCTTTCTTTTTCGTCGAAAAGTTTAGCCTTAGATTTTCCGATAGAGAAGATTTGTCCGCCAGGACCTCCTCCACCGCCCATCTTTCTGAAAAGAAGGAAATAGAAGATTCCTAAAATTGCGATCCAGATGAATGCTGAAACCAAAATATCCATGAAAGGGCTTTTCCCCGCACCATAATCTTTGGTTGTTTTAATAACAGGATTCGTTGCCTTTACCTGATCAAATTTCTGAAGGAAAAGCTGAAGATCTCCGTATTTTACAGTGTAATCTGCTTTTGGAGTTACGGCAAATGCTGAAAACGGATCATTTTCTTTGGCTTTTTTGTTCACCATCTCCGTTTTAGCAGCTTGAGTTAAGAAAACATCAGCCTTTTCAGTGTCTTTATATATTAAAATGTTCTGAACTTTCCCGGCTTGCATGACTTTGAAAAACTCGTCCTCGTCTATAGATTTTGCACTGCTATCACCGAAAAAATTCGGGATAAAAAATAGCAAAAGAGCTATGATCGCAATCGGAAAAAACCAGTTAAATCCTTTATTGTTCATTGATACTTTTTATAATTATACATTTTCTATTCTTGTGATTTCTGCATCTCCCCAAAGTTCTTCAATATCATAATATTCACGAGTTTCTTTTTGGAAAATATGCACCACCACAGAAACGTAATCTACCAGAACCCACATAGAATTCTCAGTTCCTTCTACGTGCCAAGGTCTGTCTTTAAGATCGTTTCTTACTTTTTTCTCAACGTTACCTGCTAATGCAGACACCTGAGTGTTTGAGTTTCCGCTACAAATTACGAATGTTTCCGCTACAGAATTTTCAATTTTTGAAAGATCAAAAATCATAATATCTTCCCCTTTTACATCTTGGATTGCCTCAACAATTTTATCTATTAGCGCTTGCTTTTCTGCTGTTTTGTTCATTAAAATATCTATAATCTGCAAATTTATTGTTTTTTCTTTACTTTAGCCTTATTTTTAACCCTTTAAAAGTCTTAAAGTTTTCTTAAATGCCCCATTTATTCTATTTAAAAGAGTGTTCTTCTACTAATGACGAAATATCTAAGTTTTTACTTTATGAAAATTCAGATTTTATCGGTTTACATACTTTCAACCAAACAAAAGGTCGCGGACAATATGGAAATACCTGGTCTTTCAATGCTGAAAAAAATTTAGCGTATACGTTAGCAGCAAAAATCGAGAATTTTACGTGCTCTGATTTTATGTTCAATTATTATACCGCAATTGTGATAAGGGATTTCCTTGCCAATTTGACTGATAATGACGTGAAAATAAAGTGGCCAAATGATATTATCCTTAAAAATAAAAAAATCGTCGGAATTTTAATAGAAAAGAAAAAAATAAATCAAAATAATTATTTCATCATTGGAGCAGGCTTTAATATTCTTCAGGAAAAATTTGAGGAAGTTTCTAACGCTGGTTCGCTTTTAACCCAAACAGGAATCGAATTTGACTTAAATGAAACCACTGAAAAGCTTCAGAATTATTTGGTTGAAAAACTACAAAATATTCCTTCTGATGAAGAAATCATGAAACTTTTTAATCAACATTTATTCAGAAAAGATCAGGTTTCAGTCTTTGAATTAGACAAAAAGCGACAAAATGGCATCATAAAACATGCTGACGAAAAAGGAGAACTTTGGATTGAGCTGGAAAATGATAGTCTAAAGTCTTTTTATCACAAAGAAATAAAACTTCTTTACTGATTGGCTCTCTTCAAATATAAAACAAGCGCAATCGGGAAGAAAATCATATTGGGCAACCACATCGCCGTTAATGGCGTTAAACTTTTATTCTCGGAAACAACTTTTAATGCTTCAAAAGAAAATACAAAAACGAAGGCTAAGGAAATACCTAATGCCAAATTAACTCCCAACCCTCCTCTTTTCTTTTGAGAAGCAAGTGACAAGGCCAAAAATGTCAAAATAATAATAGAAACAGGCATTGAAGTTCTTTGATGAAGTTCATTCAGATATGAATTCAAATTACCGTTTCCTTTATTTTTTTCGCGTTCGATGAATTTTATAAGTTCTGGTGTGGTTTTATTTTGTCCTAAAAGCTCGTTGGGGAATAATTCTTCAGGCGCATGACCAAAGTTTTTTCTTAACTCATAGTTATTCACCAGCTTTTGAGAATCATCTTTATTGATCGTTTTTTCCGTGTAATTATTTAAAATAAATTGTTTTTTAGCCTGATCCCAAGAAACTTCCGATGCTTTTAATTCATAAAGCAATCTTCTGTCTTTATCAAACTTTTGGAAAACAAAACCCGTTCCTCTTCGCTCTTTTTTATTCCATGAGTTTACGAAAATATATTCCGTTTTACTTAACTGAGCAGAAGCCGGCGCGGTTCCTAAAATTTTCTCTTTATTGGTTGAGTTATAGGTATATGCTTCGAGTGCGTTTTTTTTGATATTCGCCCACGGCAAAACCATATGATTGACAGTAAGAGAAATCAGTGCAATAAAAACCGAAGTAATTAAGTAAGGTCTCGCAAACCTGTGAAAACTTGCTCCGGAACTTATAATCGCAACAATCTCAGTATTATTCGCCATTCTGGAAGTAAAATAAATCACCGAAATAAAAACCAAAATCGAGAGGAAGGTTACGATAAGATTCAAAATCCAGAATGGATAAAAATGAATCAAAAAGTACATTAAATCCATTTTTGGATCTAATGCTTTTGCATTTTCAATTCTAGGAATTTTCTGCTGAACATCAATCACCAAAACAACAATAGACAGCAATATCAGCATGAAACTGAACGTTCCAAGATATTTTTTAATGATATATTTGTCTACAATCTTTAGCATTGCTGCGTTTTTTTCTTAATTATTACAATAGGATTGCATCCTATTCTGATGTAAGTCGTCCCTTCGGGACTCCCCAAAGCTCCTTATACTTTTAAAGCCTTTGTCTAAGCACAGGAACCACAGAATTTTTCCATTCGTAGAAATCTCCTGCTAAAATATGTTCTCTTGCCACCTTCACCAAATCTAAATAGAAAGCAAGATTGTGAATAGAAGCGATTTGTTTCGCCAAATATTCTTTAGAAACAAATAAATGTCTCAAATAAGCTTTCGAATACTCTCTGTCTACGAAACTTGTACCAAATTCGTCAAGCGGCGAAAAATCTTTTTTCCACTTTTCGTTTTTCATATTCATAACGCCTTGCCAAGTGAAAAGCATTGCATTTCTTGCGTTTCTTGTCGGCATTACACAATCCATCATATCGATTCCCAACCCTATAGATTCCAAAATATTCCACGGCGTTCCTACCCCCATTAAATATCTCGGTTTTTCTTTTGGCAAAATATCGGTTACTTCGTCGGTAATTCTGTACATTTCTTCTTCAGGTTCACCTACGGAAAGTCCGCCAATGGCATTTCCTTCAGCTCCCGCTTCGGAAATAACTTCTGCAGAAATTTTTCTTAAATCTGAATATGTCGAACCCTGAACAATAGGGAAAAGTCTTTGTTTGTGACCGTAGATTTCAGGATTATTTTCCGTCCATTCGATACATCTTTTTAGCCAACGATGTGTAAGTTCCATCGAAGATTTTGCCTGATTATATTCGCAAGGATAAGGCGTACATTCGTCAAAAGCCATGAAAATATCTGCTCCGATCTGCCTTTGGATTTCCATAGATTTTTCCGGAGAGAACATGTGATAACTTCCGTCGATATGAGATTTGAATCTCGCTCCTTCTTCGGTCATTTTTCGGCTGCTTGCCAATGAGAATACCTGAAAACCTCCTGAATCTGTTAAGATAGGAAGATCCCAATTCATAAATTTATGCAAACCTCCCGCATCCTGCATGGTTTCCATACCCGGACGAAGGTAAAGGTGATAGGTATTACCCAAAATGATCTGGGCTTTTATGTCTTCTTTTAATTCTCTTTGGTGAACTGTTTTTACACTTGCCACAGTTCCTACAGGCATAAAAATAGGCGTTTGAATTTTACCGTGATCTGTGGTAATTTCTCCCGCTCTTGCCTTCCCCTCAGAGGTTTTTTCTATCGTAAAAAACTTTTGCATCATAACTAATTTTCCAAATTCGGCGGATTTACTCCGTTATTCTTGGTTTTATCCTGAATATATTTTTCCGCTTTTGGATCTTTTTTTAATAATAATTTTTGTGCTTCTTCCGTAATTCCTTTCATTTTCTGCTTCAGCACATAATATTTAAAACTTTCTGTAAAATCTGTCGGTTTTACATTGTAGGTTTTCAAAACATATCTCGTTCCGGCTTCCATATTGGTATTCTGAAAATTAATACTCGCCTGATCGTTGATCGACAAGTCTGCCAATATTTCTGCCATTGTATCTTCCGGAACCAGATTTTTAGGCTTATCAATATAATCCGTACATGAAAATACAAACATCAAAACAAAAAGTAAGATCAGTTTTTTCATAATTTATTGATTATTGATTTCCATTTTAAATTCAGAACGCCAAAAACGGCTTCATGAATAATACCTCCGTTCATTTTGCTTTCGCCCAAAATTCTGTTGGTAAAGATAATAGGAACTTCTGTAATCTTGAAACCTTTCTTAAAAGCTCGGAATTTCATCTCAATCTGAAAACCATATCCTTTTAATTTCACATTATCAAAGCCTATTTCTTCCAAAACTTTTCTTGAAAAACAGACGAAACCTGCCGTTGTATCATGAATTGGTAATCCCAAAACAAATCTCACATATTTTGAAGCGAAATAGGAAAGTAAAACCCTTCCCATCGGCCAATTCACAACATTTACCCCTTTTGAATAACGTGAACCAATGGCCATATCTGCATTCAGACACGCGTCAAATAATTTCGGCAAATCGTTGGGATTGTGTGAGAAATCGGCATCCATCTCGAAAATATAATCGTATTCGTTTTCAAGAGCCCATTTAAACCCATGAATGTATGCCTTTCCCAAACCATCTTTTATATGCCTGATCGACAGGTGTAAATGATGAGGGAATCTTTTTTGTAAATCTCTCACAACTTCTGCGGTGCCATCCGGAGAAGTATCATCCACAACCAAAACATGAAAGTTTTCTTCCAACGCAAAAACCGCGGAAATAATATTTTCAATATTTTCCTTTTCGTTATAAGTTGGGATAATGACCAGTTTTTTCATTTCAGTTTGCAAAGATAGTTTATTTAACCTTTTTATTTTATACAAAATATTCTATAATTTTGCAAAAAAATTCCTTTGCCGCTATCACAAAACTTCACAAATCATGTAAGAATACCTGAGAACAACGATTGGGTAATCTTTATATTGCTTGGATGCATCTTTTTATTCATTTTTATGATGAATATTGTAGAGCGAGATGCCAACCTGAAAGATTTTCTGCTTCAAAAATATTTTGACGCCAGTAATAATCTTCCCAGTTGGATTATCACTTCGTGTGTAACAGCGCTCACCTTGTCTGTTTTAATTTCGCAATACATTCCTGTAGTTCCGAAATTTGTAGCAGATATTCATCCGTTTGGCTACGAACTGAATAAATTTGGATTTACTTTAACTGCCGTCGTACTTTTTTATTTATTAAAATCCGGTTTAGGCTTTTTATTTTACCAAAGCATT
>DKLU01000286.1:0-4928 GCA_002455915.1 Chryseobacterium sp. UBA6632 | reverse complement strand
AAAAAATGGAGTATTTTTTACTTTACCTCTACAAAATTTTATTTCATCCTGTCTTTTTTGTTGATAATATTATGTGTAACCCACTATTATTTCCCGATAGACAGAAATGAAATGTTTTTATATTATTTATACTTTACTGCTTTTGTGTTTATTTTTAAGATTTTTTTCTATTTATTTCACAAGAACAAGATCTTACCCGAAAAATGGTATTATAAATTTTTGTATATTTGCACCCTCCAAATTGCACCTCTTATGTTGCTTTGGAAATTATTATTTTTTTAATAAAAGTCAATGATGAGAATAAAGTCTATATTGGTATCACAACCATCGCCTAGCGAGTCGTCTCCATACCTGGAAATAGCGAAGAAGGAAAAAATAAAGATTGATTTCCGTCCTTTCATCCACGTCGAAGGAGTTGACAACAAAGAATTGAGAACACAGAAGATTGATCTTACGCAGTACACGGGTATTATCTTTACCAGTAAAAATGCGATAGACCATTACTTTAGATTAGCAGAAGAATTGCGCTTTGCCGTTCCGGATACCATGAGGTATATCTGCCAGTCGGAAGCGATTGCGAATTATCTTCAGAAACATATTGTTTACAGAAAAAGAAAGATCAGCTTTGGGGAGAAGAACTTCGCAGATCTGGCTCCACTTTTCAAAAAATTCCCTTCGGAGAAGTACCTTTTACCATCTTCAGACGTGTTGAGTCCGGATATCGTAAGAACGTTAGACGCAGCAAATATCGACTGGACAAGAGCGATCATGTACAGAACAGTTTGCAGTGACTTAACAGACATTACTATTAAAGATTACGATATGTTGATCTTCTTCAGTCCACAAGGAATTAAATCTCTACAACAGAATTTCCCGGATTTTACACAGGGAGAAACTAAGATTGGTGTGTTTGGAGCAACCACTTCGGCTGCAGCGGAAGAAGCAGGATTAAAGGTAGATTTAATGGCTCCTACAAAGGAAACTCCGTCTATGACTATGGCTCTTGAAAAATATATTAAAGCTTTACACAAGTAAAATTTAATACGAAAACATATAATAACCGTCTTTTCAACAAAGGAAAGATGGTTTTTTTTTAATTAAATTTGAACAAAATTTAATATTGGCTAAAATGTTCTTAAATTCCGACCAGATTATGTAAAGACATTTTAAAAATATAAAAAGAATCAAAATATTCGAATGAAAGCTCCACAGGCAAAAAAAATAGAAAAAATACTCGAAATACACGGAGATAAAAGAACTGACAATTATTTCTGGCTGAATGAAAGAGAAAACCCTGAAGTAACAAAATATCTAGAAGAAGAAAATGCATACGCAGATTTCGTAATGAAAGATACAGAACAGCTTCAGGAAGATCTTTTTGAGGAAATGAAGGCACGATACAAAAAAGATGATGAGTCTCTACCCTATTTCTTTAACGAATATTGGTATATCGTACGCTATGAAGAAGGAAAAGAATACCCTATTTTTTGCAGAAAATATCAAAGTCTGGACAACGAAGAGGAAATTATTCTCGACGTAAATTTGTTAGCAGAGGGACACGAATATTTCGAAGTGGGAAGCGTAGCTGTTTCGCCAAATAATCAGCTGACTTCATTTTCAACAGATAATGTAAGTCGCAGAATTTACACCATTAATTTTAAGGATTTAAAAACAGGCGAAATTCTTGCTGATAAAATCGAAAACACCACAGGAAAAGCAGTTTGGGCTAATGATAACGAACATATTTTTTACATTAGAAAAGATGAAAGTTTAAGAGCTTTTCAGGTTTACAGACATCAATTGGGAACAGATTCTTCGGAAGATGTTTTGATCTTCCATGAAAAAGACGATACTTTTGATGTAAATGTTTTCAAGACCAAATCGTTAGAATATATTTTCCTTGCAAGTTCGAGTACGATTTCAGATGAGCACAGATTTATCCCTTCAGATAATGTTTTTGCCGAATGGACGATCATTCAGCCAAGAATTGATGATCTGGAATATTCTGTAGAACATTACGAAGATGAGTTTTACATCATCACCAATGCAGACGACGCCTTCAATTTTAAAATCGTAAAAGCTAAAATTGATAACTGCGGAATGGAAAATTGGGTAGATGTGATCCCTCATCGCCCGGAAGTTTTGCTGGAAGGTTTCGAGATTTTTAAAAATTATTTGGTTCTTGAAGAAAGAGAAGAAGGCTTGCTTCAGATTAAAATTATTGACGAAAAAACTCCGGAATCTCACTATTTACCTTTTTCAGATCCAACGTATACTGCTTATATTGGGTTAAACCTTGAGTTTGATACGGAAGTTTTACGCTATGGCTATACTTCTTTAACACAGCCTAGTTCTACCTACGAATATAATATGAAAGAAAAAACCACAAAACTTCTGAAACAACAGGAAGTTTTGGGCGGAAAGTTTTTTGCTGAAAATTATATTTCGGAAAGAATTTGGGCAGACTCAAGAGATGGAGAAGCGAAAGTTCCAATTTCTTTGGTATATCATAAAGACACAAAAAAATCTGCCGACACTCCTCTACTTTTATATGGTTACGGAAGTTACGGGCATACGGTTGATGCTAGCTTTTCTAATGTAAGACTGTCAATTTTAGACAGAGGATTTATTTATGCAATTGCTCACATTAGAGGTGGCGAATATTTAGGAAGAGAATGGTATGAAGACGGAAAAATGTTGTTTAAGAAAAATACATTCTTCGATTTTATTGATGCTGGAAAATATTTAATTAAAGAAAATTATACTTCTTCAAAACATTTATACGCAATGGGCGGAAGCGCCGGAGGATTATTGGTTGGAGCCGTAATGAACTACGAACCTGCTTTATTCAACGGAATTGTAGCACAAGTTCCTTTCGTAGACGTTGTTTCAACAATGTTGGATGAAACTATTCCTTTAACAACCGGAGAATACGACGAATGGGGAAATCCGAATGACGAAGAATATTATCATTATATGAAAGAATATTCGCCTTACGATAATGTAGAAGCGAAAGAGTATCCGAATACCTTAATTACAACGGGATTACACGATTCTCAGGTTCAATATTGGGAACCCGCAAAATGGACAGCGAAATTGAGAGAATTGAAAACAGATGATAATATTTTGATTTTCAAAACTGACATGAGTGCAGGACATGGCGGAGCAAGCGGAAGATTTGAATCTCTGAAGGAAGATGCGCTGGAATACGCATTTTTATTAAAATTAGAAGATAGAAAAGATGATTAACGAAGCAGAATACTGGCAAAAAGTACAACAATTTTTCATCGAAAACTTTGATACTGAAAAAGATGCACCGATTGAAACGTATTTGTTTTTAATCGGGCTTCAGGAATTGGGAAGCGGCCAGCAAAAATATACGAAAGACGATAAAGTAAACCTCCTTCATATCGCAGTTTGTAGATTGCTGGAGCCTTTTGGATATTATAAATTTTCACATTATGACAATGATGGATATCCACATTGGGAAGAGCTTGAACCGCTCCCGGAATTAAAACCGAATGAACAGCAGATTTTAATGAAAAAAGCAATCATTCAGTATTTTCAGGATGAAGAATTGATTGGAGAATAAATAATTTAAAAATGGAAAGTAAAAACCTTACTTTCCATTTTTTTATGTTTTTTATTAAAATTGATAAAATATCGTTTTAAAAATTTTCAAATTCTCAAATTAAAATCTCTTCTAGCTGATTCAGTCCCATTTTAAAACCTTCTTCAAAGCCCATTTCCAGCAATTGTGTCATTGCTTCGTGTGACTGAAAATGAATGTTGACGGTAACTTTTGTTCCTTCTTCAACGCCAGTAAAACCAAACAGCCACTTAGCTTCCGGAAAATAAGGATTTGCATTTCCGTTTTCATCGCAAAAAGTATCTGTTCCGTCGAAGCTTCTGTGCTCAATGATTTCACCATATTTTACCTTTGCATAATGCCTTTCACCTTCCGGACCAACCATTGAATACAACCAAACCCCACCTTCTTTGAATTCCTGACTTTTAGTTTCGCATTTCCAGGGTTTGGGAGCCCACCATTCATCTAATAATTCAGATTGGGTGAAATAATTCCATACTTTTGAGACATCAGCATGATAAATTTTCATAACATACACGCTGTTCGAATCAAAATCTTTGTTAAAAATGATATTAGATTCCATATTACTATTTTGTTTAAAACAAAGCTAATTCTTTATTCTTTCACAGGACTTTTCTAATGACAATTATTTTAAAATTTATAAATAAATGTTAAAAAACACAGTTTTAAGAAAAATTACACAATTTTTTGGCTCGTTTTTTGTTTATCAAGTCTTAAAATAATTAATTTTAACATTCACTTTTTTAAAAAACTTATAAATTAAAGTAAATGAATAATAAATTCATCCCAATAATTTCGGTGTTTATGACGATCTCACTGATTGTTTTTGTTACGCTCCAATTTTATTGGCTGAAACGTTATTATGGTGCTCTTGAACAGGATTTCTCCAACAAAGTGTATTCAGCACTCGAAAATGTGTCTAAAAATATTGAGGAAATTGAAGTCGATCAGTATTTAGACAAAAACTTCAAGGGACTGAGAAAAAATGTTCTTGCCAGCAGCAAACAACCTTCTTTAACGACGATTCAACAGGTAGAAGATTCCGGAACACAGAGACAGATCATCTACGCAAAAAATATCATCGAAAAAAACCAGCTTCCGATTTCGCAAAAAGGTGATTCTATAAAATGGACTACCCTTTACACCGATGAAGCTGCCTACAAAGTAAAAAGAGATACTACCAACCGCGAACTCATGACAGCCGAGCTTAATAGAGATATTGAAAACGGCGATTACACGATGAAAGAGTTTGCCAAAGTGTACGGAAACAATTTGCCCATCACCAGAAGAGTAGATCCTGTGGTGCTGGATTCTGTTA
>DKLU01000477.1 GCA_002455915.1 Chryseobacterium sp. UBA6632 | reverse complement strand
TTGGGAAGCTAAGAGAAATGGGAGTTTTGACAGAAGAAGAATTTGCGGAACAGAAAAAGAAATTACTGGAAAGACTTTAATTTAAAACTAAAAACCAATGGAAAACTATCTCGAAATCAACAAAAATTCTTGGAATGCCAAAGTAGAGCCACATTTGAAGTCTGATTTCTATTTTGTAGATGAATTTTTAAAAGGCAGAACTTCTCTAAATTCTATCGAGTTGGAGCTTTTGGGAGATATAAAAAGTAAAACAGTTCTTCATTTGCAATGCCATTTTGGTAAGGATTCTATTTCGCTATCGAGAATGGGAGCCAAAGTTACAGGAATTGATTTGTCTGATAAAGCTATTGAAACGGCAAAAGATTTAGCACAGAAAACTGGCGAAAATGTTGAATTTATGTGCACCGATTTGTACAATTTGCTTAATGCTCTAGATCAAAAGTTTGATATTGTATTCACAAGTTACGGAACAATTGGCTGGCTTCCTGATTTAGAAAAATGGGCGAAAATTATCAATCATTTTCTAAAATCTAACGGAAAATTTATCATGGCAGAATTTCATCCTGTCGTTTGGATGTTTGATGATGATTTTGAAGGAGTGAAATACAATTATTTCAATGAAAAGCCAATAACGGAAACCTATGAAGGAACTTATGCAGATCAAAATGCAGATATCGTTCAGGATTATGTCATGTGGAATCATTCTTTAGCTGATGTAATTAATAATTTAATTCAAAATAATCTCGAAATAGAAAATTTTAAAGAATTCGATTGGTCACCTTACCCATGCTTCAAACATGTAAATGAATTTGAAAAAGGAAAATGGCGAATTCCTCAGTTTGGAAATAAAATCCCTTTAATATTTGCGATAAAAGCACAAAAAAAGTCATCGTAACTATAAAATTACGATGACTTTTAAAATATATGAATGTTAAAATAAACTAGTCTTATCCTATGGTTTCCTGTGCTTTGTTCTTCACATCATCCACTTTATCCTGAACTTGGGAAGCAACATTGTTAGCCTTATCCTTCAGATCATTTCCCCATTTGTTTAGGTTGTCTTTTGCCGTATTTATTTTATCTTTTACGGCTTGTTTTTCTTCAGCAGAAGAGTTTTTATACTTCCAATATGCCAATGCTCCTAAACCTACTAGCGCTAATAAACCTTTTGTCTTGTTTCCCATGATTTCTATTTTTTTAAGTGATTAATATTAAAATTTGTTATTAGTAATCATGTAAAATGTGTGCCAAAAAATTAAATGGAATTATAAAATAATGTTAAAATTTACTGAATGCTTCAAAATTTTCGGATTTAGAGAGATGAAAATTACGTATTCTTAAATTCATTATAATTGCTGTCGTTGGATCTTGCCCATTCGTTTTTTAGACTGTAATTTTCAAAGTTTTTAGCAATAATTAATTTAAATTTAAAAATGTAACCTACTTTTACTCCGTAAAAATCGGCTGGTTGCCATTTGTCATATTCCTTACTTAAAACCATATTTTTTACTTGCCTAAAAACTTTTTTATCAGCAGTTTTTTCAGAATAAAACTTGAGTATTTTTCCTTTTTTGTCTAGAACTAAGCAGAAAATATTTTCTCCAAATTTTGTTTTCGGCGAAATTTTCACATTTTCGATTAATTTATGTTTGAATTTACCCGTTATGCTATCAAATTTCGGATAATCAGCAATTCCACAAGATATAAAGGTGGAAGAAGTTCCATTATTTAAGCTATTGATGCTGTCGCTTTTTCTTTGAGATTTTATAGCTTCAAAAGCTTTTTTTTTCTGAATTAAATAAGATTCTTTATCAAAAATAAATTTACCTCTTCCAATCACAAATTTGGTCTCAACTTTTTGGGCAAATAAAAGTGTGGGGAAAAGAAGTAAATAAAAACTGAAAATTTGGTTCATAAAATTATTCTTCGGTAAAAAAAGCATTAGAACTACCGATCCAAATTGCATCTTTTTTATTGAAATCTACATTTACCATAGCGGCTTTTGTCATTCTTGCGAGATTTTCCAATAGGATAGGACGTTCATCTTTTTCTTGCCAAATATACAACAAACGAACCTCGGCTTTTGAAAATTCACCGTTAATATCCTCGAATATTGGTTCGTAATTTACTTTTCTTTGTAAAATATAATTTTCTTTGTCTTCAATAGAATCTGTAATTTCTTTCGTCGGATTTAAATTTACTCCGCTTCCTGCAAATGAAAATAATGGTTTTAATACAAAATTTTCAAGATTTTCGGTTGCTGGAAATTCATGTAAAAAATAACTCTTAGGAACGTATTGATGATTCAATAAAGGCAAAAGATATTTTGAGATTTTAAAGAACCAGTTAGGATGCGTAATCCATTTTACATCAACATCTTCACGAAAATCGAATTCTAATTTTAAGTCAGGAATACGATCCAGTTCATCAAATATGACACGATTATAAATTCGTTTAATTTCTATTCGTTTTCCTTCATTTTCATAGAATAATTTCCTTCCTTCTTTCTGTACTTTTGTTAGACAAACAGTTTTGATGCCCAATAATTTTTCAGTCAAAGCAAAATCAATTGCTGTTTTTTGTCTTTCGGGGTAAATTTCTAATAAAACTACATTTTCAATATTTTCATCACCAATAAAAACTTCTTGAAGATAGTTTTTAAACTCTTCATGAGGTATTTTATTCCTGATTTCAGACAGAAAAGGATATACTTCACAAAAGGTTTCTTCTAAAACTTTCTGAAAAGCATAAAGAGACGGAAATGCTTGTAATTCTATCAGTTGAGGAACAATTTCACCTTCTTCATTTTTACAGATTCCAAAATCAATGGTGAAAAAATGAGGTTGTTTGGTGTCGTTGGGAACATAACAGTTTTCAGGAATCGCCTTTTGAAGGGTTTCTTCCGGCAAAGCCTTGATCTGATCAATAATGCTTTCACTCGCTTCTATCAGTTTATTTTTAAAATCATTTGAAAGAATCATGGGACTTTCTGAAATTCTAAAACCTGGCGGAATTCCACTTTTTTTATTTAAAATTTCTTTAAACTGTTCATATTTTTCCTGTGAAAATTCCTGATTAAACTGTTTTCTGTA
>DKLU01000478.1 GCA_002455915.1 Chryseobacterium sp. UBA6632 | reverse complement strand
TTTCTATGGTTTTTTTATTTAGATTAAAAGTCCAAATAAAAAAACCATAGAAAATTAATTCTATGGCTTCGGTATGTTTTCAGCACTTGTGTCCTTGGTTGTTTTTATAAATATTTACGAATATAGTTAATTTTTGTTAAACTATTCAAATATTTTCTAATATATTTATTATTTCCATACCATAATTTTCTATTTTGTGTTTACCAAATCCTTTTATATCTAATAATTCTTCTTTTTTGGCTGGTTTATATTTTGCAACGGAAATCAACTCTTTATTGGTTGCAACAAAATAAATTGGCAAATTTTGCTCTTTCGCTCTATCTGAACGCCAAGATTTTAAGGCTTCTAAAATTTTGAGTTCATCAAAAGACAATTCTTCACTTTCGGCAGAGTATTTATTTGTTTTTGAATCTTTTACCGTATGTTGAGGTGATTTGGTTTCTTCAAAGTATAAAATAACCGACCAACAGTTTTCATCATTTACAAATGCTGTTTCTACATTCAGAATTTCGTGAGATTGTAAAAAATCGTCAAGCGTTTTCTGATCGAGATGAAGAAATTCGTCACCTAATCGAATTTTAAAAATTTGTACTTTCATGGTTTGTGTTTTTACCCTTTATTTTCCGCCTAACAATAGAATTTCATCTACTTTTATTTCTGTTATATATCGTTTTACGCCATCTTTGTCATCATATGAACGATACATCAATTTTCCTTCAATCGCAATTTCTTTTCCTTTTGTAACATATTTCTGAAGAATTTCTGCCGTTTTACCAAATGCAACTAAAGAATGCCATTGCGTTTCCTCAACCTTTTCACCTTTTGCATTGATATAATGATCGTTGGTTGCTAAAGACACATTTGCCTTTACATTTCCATTTTCAAAGCTGATCATTTCAACTTCTTTACCTGTGAATCCTATAAGGGATACCGAATTTCTTAGTGACATAATTTCTGTTTTTTTAAGATTATTACTCAGATAAGAGACGCTCACCGTTTTCTCAAATCTCTGATGCAAAGATTATTGAACAGTAAAATTAAAGTCGGTTGTAAACTATTTAAATCCGTTTGTAGTCGTTTGTAAATGAATTTTAAAACACATCAAAATAACAAAAGCTTCCTGATAGAAAGCTTTTACTGAAATTATACGTCGAATAAATTTTACTGAATTAAAAGTAAATTTTTAACCGTTTAAAACAGAAAATTCACCATCTTCCAAAGCAGGTCTGAAATTAGAATGCATTGTCGCGGTAAAAAAATCACTAAAAATCTGATAAATCGCAGAATCTGTATGTGTAGCTTTTATACCTAACTGAATGTAAATTTTAAGAATTGTATGCGATAAATCTTCAACTACAAAAGTTCCAAATTGATGAATTTCGGATTGTTTTTCAGAAGAAATTAACTTTGAATTATTTAAAGTGAATTCAATATCATCTGCAAAACTCAACGTTTCCTGTAGTTTTTCTTTAATTAAATTATGAAACGGATCTAACTGAAGATGAGGCCTGATAACAATCGCTTCTTCTAAAAAATGCGACGCCATTCCTAAATAATTAACCAATAAAGTGAGATCTGCAAAAATCCTAAACGGAATTTTGTCTAATGCATCATTAGTGAAAAATTCATCATAAATAAAGCTGTAATCTTCATAAACTTTCACATCATTTACTTTAAAAGAATAGGTTCCGGTAGATTTCATCCCCATCGATTTCCAGTTGGGGATAATTTCAGCATCATTATTAGAGATAATAAATGATCGGATAATTTCCTCTCCATTTTCATCCAAAATTGACTGTCCGTTTTCTGTAAGTTTTGCATTTAAAGTAAAATGACTTAAATGTGGTGCGCCCGTTGCAAAATGCCAAAGTCCGTTGATTAGATAAGTTCCATCATCTTGTTTTTCTGCGGTTCCGCCGATCATTCCGCTTCCACCAAAGCAGGTTTTAGGATTACTGAAAAGTTCTTTAGCAATATTTGGTTTTAAATTTCTCGAAAAAAAATTGGCTCCAGCGCATAAAGTGAGCATCCAGCCTAAGCTTCCGTCTGTTTTTGCCCATTCAAATAATAAAGATAAACCTTCCCCAAAACGATAGCCTAAACCGCCATATATTTTAGGAACCCAAACCTGAAGCAATCTTTGTTCGTGGATACAATTTATTATTGAATCCGAAACTTTTGTGGCTCCCAACATTTCTCTTCTGATTTCACTAACTGTAAGCATCAACTTTTTTCTGATTTAAAATTTTTCTCCATTCCATATAAGCTGAAACCGCGACGATAAATAAAAAAGCCGTCAAAACCGCATAGAGATACAAATTTTTATGAATCATCAACGGAATTGAAATAATATTGCTGATATTCAGTAAAATCCAGTTTTCAATTTTTCGTCTTGCCATCAGCCACATTCCAGCCCACGCAAAAGCGCTCACTAATGAATCCCAAATCGGAACATCAGAATCTGTATAATGCGTCAGAAAAAACCAGAAAATTCCGAAAGTTGCTACTACAATTCCTGCAGAAATCAGTTTTTCAGGGATTGTTGTTGAGGAAATGGCAGTTTCTTTATGCTGTTTTCCAAATTTCCAATATAACCATCCGTAAATGCTCATCACGAGGTAATAGAGATTTAAAGTAAATTCTGCATACAATCTCGACACAATCATAACATAAAGTGTCAGCAAAATTCCTGCGATCCCAAAAAGATAATTGTTTGAATTGTTTTTTCGAGCCAATAAAACCTGCACTACCGAAAATAAAACCCCGAACCATTCTGCCCAGG
>DKLU01000285.1:933-9222 GCA_002455915.1 Chryseobacterium sp. UBA6632 | reverse complement strand
ACCCTCTTTATTATTATAAATTCAACAAAACCTCATTTACAACCCCAATCTCCTCCAAAAATATTTTATCATGCGAAATCACCACCAAAGTTCCATGATAATCCTTAATAGAATTCGTCAAAATATCCACATTTTGAAGGTCTAAATTATTCGTCGGTTCATCGAGAATAATCATATCGGGCGCTTTATTGCTGATGGAAAGTCCGCACAGAAGAAGTCGCAAACGCTCTCCGCCACTCAGAACATCGCATTTTTTGTCCCAGGTTTCCTTTCCGAATAAAAATCTTGACAATAAGGTTTTCACTTCAGATTCCTGCAACGCATTATCATTGAATTGCTGGGCAAAATCGTAAACGGTTGCCTGTTTATCAATCAAAGAATATTCCTGATCAATATAAATCGTTTGAAAATCCGATCTCGAAATCGTTCCGACAGAAGGCTGCAAATCTCCCAATAACAGCTTAATTAAAGTCGTTTTTCCCGAACCGTTGGAACCTTTTATCGAAATTCTTTCACCACTTCGGATTTCAAGATTGAGATTTTCTTTCCAAAGATTTTCATCATTATATTTAAAATTAATTTCCGCCGCCGAAATCAAAATTTTTCCCGAATGCAGATTGGAATCATTAAAATTCACTTTCATCTGATCCGCATTTCTCACCGACAAGCGCAAATCACGCAAATCACCGGAAATATCATTGATTTTCTCGGCATGAACGGATTTCAGTTTCGAAGAATTTTTCTCGGCATTATTTTTCAGCGTATTCATCATAATTCTCGCTACGCCCGATTTTTCCTGCTTTCCTTTTCCTCTCGCATCAAGTTTTTGCTTTCGTTCGATCGTTTCTCTTTCCTTTTCTTTCGCTTTTTTCAATGCGCGTTCTTTAGAATGAATATCGTTTTGCAAGGCTTCATTTTCAATTTCTTTTTGTTCGGCATAAAAGTCATAATTTCCGCCATACGTTGCAATTCCCTGATTGCTCAATTCAAAAATCGTATCGACCAAATTCAGCAAAGTACGATCGTGACTAACAATCACAACGGTTGAACTCGTTTTTTCAATAAAATCATACAACAGATTTCTACCTTCCAAATCAAGATGATTCGTTGGCTCGTCCAATAAAATAATTTCAGGCTTATTGATTTGAATTCCGGCAAGAAAAACCTTTGTCTTTTGTCCGCCACTTAGGCTTTTTAGTTTTTGATTTAAATCTAAATTCTCAAGTTTCCAATATTGTAAAGCATTTTGACAGCGTTCCTCAATGTCCCAATCGTCATTCAACGCTTCAAAATAAATTTCATCCACTTCCCCACTTGTAATTTTTTGGAGCGCTTCGAGTTTTTTATTGATTTTCAAACATTCGGCTACCGTCAAATCATTAAGATTTACAAACATTTGCGGAACGTAAAATAAATCGCCCTGACTATTGACATTCCCTTCGAAAGGTTCAATTTCATTTGCCATGATTTTCAGCAAGGTAGATTTCCCCATGCCGTTGCTTCCGACCAAAGCCGATTTTGAGTGTGAAGGTATCGTTAAGTTGATAGAATTAAATAGCAGATTCCCCGCAGGAAACCCAAAGGATATATTGTGTAAAAAAAACATAATTTCTTTCTGTAATTAAAGTTAAAACTGCAATAACGAATTCTGTTATTGTCTATAAAATCTGAAAGAAATTGTATCCTACATCCTGTTATTTTGGGTTTTGTGAGTGGCAAATATAGTGATTTTTTATATTTCAGAAATTTATGATCCCAAATCTGTCATTTTGACAAAGGAGGAAATCTTATATCCTTAATCATGTAAACCTCCCGCATTTATCTTCCAACTTCCTTTCTTTTTTAGAAGCTTTTTCCAGCTTTCCGCTGTATCTTTTGGGTTACGGCTTCCACTTCGTTCCAGCCGCAACCCAAAAGGATGTCGCTTCAATCTGGGCTAAGAAATGATTACGTTTAAAACCACCCCGTCAAAAATTTCTTTGAAATTTTCGCCACCCCTCCAAAGGAGGGGAATTTTTCAGGCTGTAATATCTTTGCTAAGTGAAATCGAAGATTCGACGTAGTCAAACGCCTTTGCGAACGAAAAATATACACAATAATTTTAAACAAAAACTTTGTGGTCTTTGTTTTAAAAATAGATTCTTCACTCCACTACGCTTCGTTCTGAATGACATACAGAAAAAAAACTTTCCAACACTAAAACTCTCAGACGCTAATACACTAAAACCCTAAAACACAAACCCAATCAAACTCATAGGAAACTTTCATCAAAAATCCGTAACTTTGCAGCCTACTAAAATTTTTTATGGAGAGTATTAAAGTTCACGACAAAACTTTCGTTCCTTATTTGGAGGATGCCGAGATTCAGGAGATTGTAAAAGCTACGGCTTTAAAAATTTATGACGATTATAAGGATGAAGTACCTGTTTTCATTGGGGTTTTGAACGGAGTGATCATGTTCTTCTCAGACCTTTTGAAGCATTATCCTGGAGAATGTGAGATTGCTTTCATTCAAATGAGCTCTTACGCAGGAACTGAATCTACAGGAATCGTTTACCAGAAAATGGAACTGACGAAAGACGTAAAAGACCGTCACATTATCTTGGTAGAAGATATCGTGGATACAGGAAATACGGTTGAAAGTCTTTTCAAATATTTTAACGAAACGCAACGTCCGAAATCTGTAAAAATAGCTTCATTCTTATTGAAACCTGAAGTGTATAAAAAAGATTTCCAGTTAGATTATATTGGAAAAGAAATTCCAAACAAATTTGTTCTAGGATACGGATTGGATTACGATGAGTTAGGAAGAAACCTACCAAATCTTTATCAATTAGAAGACGGACAAATCAACCATTAAACGCTGTTGGCTATTAGCTGATAGCTTTTAGCTCAAAAAGTAAAATAAAGAAATAAATTTAATAATAACTTAAAAACGCTAAAGGCTAAAAGCAGATCGGATAAAGGTAAAAAGCCAAAAGCCAGTTGCCAATTGCCAGAAGCAAAACAACATTATGATAAACATTGTTCTGTTCGGCCCTCCAGGAAGTGGAAAAGGAACTCAAGCGCAAAACTTAATCGAGAAATTCAATTTAAAGCAAATCTCAACAGGTGATCTTTTCAGATTCAACATGAAAAATGATACTGAGCTTGGGAAACTGGCTAAATCTTACATTGATAAAGGCGAATTGGTTCCGGATCAGGTAACGACAGATATGCTGATTGACGAAATCAGAAAACCGACCGATGCGTCAGGATTTATCTTCGACGGATATCCTAGAACGGCAGTTCAGACGGCAGCTTTGGAAAAAATTGTAAAAGAAGAATTAAACGATGAGATCGATGTTTGTCTTTCATTAGTTGTTGAAGATACTCTTTTGGTGGAAAGACTATTAAAAAGAGGAGAAATCAGCGGAAGATCTGATGACAGCAATGTAGAAATCATCGAAAACAGAATTAAAGAATACTACGCAAAAACAGCAGAAGTAGCCGAATTGTACAAGCAACAAGGCAAATATGTAGAGATCAACGGTGTTGGCGAAATCAACGAGATCTCTGAAAAACTTTTCGCTGAAGTAGAAAAAGTAAAATAAGGAATTAGG
Source organism: Chryseobacterium sp. UBA6632 (assembly GCA_002455915.1). GTDB lineage: Bacteria > Bacteroidota > Bacteroidia > Flavobacteriales > Weeksellaceae > Chryseobacterium. The sequence goes on along the minus strand of DKLU01000285.1, from coordinate 5,620 downwards.
GCTTAGGAGTTAGGTAATAGGTGTTTACGCTAAATCCTGAGCTCTAAGCCCTAAATCCTAAGACCTAAAAATATGTCAAATTTTGTAGATTACGTAAAGATTCATTGTAAAAGCGGTCACGGAGGTGCAGGTTCTGCCCATCTTCGCCGCGAAAAGTATATTCCTAAAGGTGGTCCTGATGGAGGTGACGGAGGTCGCGGCGGTCATATTATCATGAAAGGAAATGCTAATGAATGGACTTTACTTCCACTTCGTTACACCCGTCACGTAAAAGCGGAACGTGGTGAAAACGGAGGAAAAAACCAGTTGACCGGAGCTTACGGAGCTGATGTTTATATTGAAGTTCCGATCGGGACTATCGCTAAAAATGAAGATGGAGAAATCATCGGCGAAATCATGGAAGACGGTCAGGAAATCATCCTGATGGAAGGAGGAATGGGCGGAAAAGGAAATGAATTCTTTAAATCTTCCACCAACCAAACTCCACGTTTTGCACAACCTGGAGGTGAAGGTCAAGAAGGTTACGTTGTTTTCGAGCTTAAAATTTTGGCTGATGTCGGTTTGGTGGGCTTCCCTAATGCCGGAAAATCTACGCTTTTAGCATCTGTTTCTGCGGCAAAACCAAAAATTGCCAACTACGCATTTACCACTTTAACTCCAAACTTAGGAATTGTTGATTACAGAAATTATAAGTCTTTTGTAATGGCAGATATTCCGGGAATTATTGAAGGTGCAGCGGAAGGTAAAGGTCTTGGTCACAGATTTTTAAGACATATTGAAAGAAATTCAATTTTATTATTTTTAATTCCGGCAGATTCTGAAGATCATTTCCAAGAGTTTAAAATTTTAGAAAACGAATTGAAAGAATATAATCCTGAATTGTTGGATAAAGATTTCATCGTTTCCGTTTCAAAATCTGATCTTTTGGATGATGAATTGAAGAAAGAAATCTCCGCAGAATTCCCTGAAAATAAACAGCCTTTGTTTTTCTCAGGTGTTACAGGGGAAGGAACAATGGAATTGAAAGATGCCATCTGGAAACAACTTCACGGATAAAATTTAGAACAATTTTTCAAAATATAAATCCGTCTCATTATTTGAGACGGATTTTTTATTTAGATTATTTTGTGCAAATCAAAACTTTTTCATTCTGAGAAAAACCGTAGTAATTATCTTTCGAAAACGTTCTTACAACCACATTAAAACCAGCTTCTTTCAAACGTGATTCTAAACCTTTCACAGAATAAATTCTCACATGATCTTCCTGTCCGAAATGTTTCAGTCTTTCCTCTTCCGTTGTGATTGAATAATCTTCGTAAATTTCACCATCTTTAAAAGGAGTCTGAATAAGAGCCTTTCCACCAGTTTTTAGCACTCTGTGCAATTCACTCATTGCTTTTTTATCATCAATAATATGTTCTAAAATATGATAACAAACAATGAGATCAAAAGTTTCTTTTTCAGCATCAATATTGGTAATGTCATAACGATAATCGGCAATAAAATCACTTCCAAAATCAGTTGCAAAATAACGAAAATCATTTTTCTTTTTCCATTTTTTATACAGCATTCGGAAAGGAGAAAAATCTAAAAAAAAAGTATCTTTTTTTATAAATTCTTCATTCAGCAATTTATACAATCGGCGAGCTCTGGAAATACTTCCGCAAATAGGACAAATTAAATCGCCATTTTCTAATTGGGCAAAACTTTTCAAATTCGTCTCACAAATATTACATTGATGATCTTTCCCTTTATAAAAAGGAATTAAAAGCTTTCTGAATCTTTCTTCATTTTCAATAAGCGCTTTTTGAGGAATAATATTTTTGGCGACCGACTTTAAAAAATTGTACATATTAGATGTGTAGAATTACAATCTTCAAAATAACAAAAATTTATCCTAAATGTCTTTTCCAATATTAAATTTATTCTGAAACTTTTATTAACAAAGGATTTGGAACAATTATTGAAAGACAAGATTCAAATTTAAACTATGAAATATTTACTAGGTCTTTGCGCTTTTATTTTTTTATTTTCATGTAATTCTCAGAATGTGAAATCAAAATATTCTAAAATAGAATACGAAGCGACACCATGCTTCGGATTCTGTCCTGTTTTTAAAATGACTATTAATCCAGACAGAACAGCCGTTTTCGAAGCAGAACATTTTAATTTTAATGATAAACCCTCAAAAGACGAATTTTCTAAACCAAGAGAAGGAACCTTCAAAGGAACCATTAAAGAAGCAGATTATAATAAATTAATCGCTTTATTGGATGGTTTAGATGTAAAAAATTTAAATGATAAATATGGTGAAAAGAATATTACTGATCTTCCGACATCTTATTTAAGAGTAAATTTTGCAGATGGAGGTTCTAAAAATGTAGAAGATTATGGGAAACGCGGAAGTGAAAAACTTTCAGCAGTTTACAAATTTTTCGAAGAATTGAGAAAAAATCAACAATGGACAAAAGTGAATTAATTCGCTTAAAAATATTTACGCTACCTTTGCAAACATAATTCCTTCATTTTGAAGGAATTTTTACTTTAATTATAAAAACAATTCATTTGAATTTTACAGATTTAAACTTAATAGAACCTATTGCAAAAGCAATTCAGGAACAAGGATATACCAACCCAACGCCCATTCAGGAAAAATCGATCCCGGAAATTGTACAGGGTAAAGACTTTTTGGGATGCGCCCAGACAGGAACAGGAAAAACGGCGGCTTTTGCCATTCCTATTCTACAGAACCTTTCTAAAAATAAAACGTCAAACAGAAATATTAAGGCATTAATATTAACTCCAACAAGAGAATTGGCGATACAAATTGAAGAAAATATTCAAGCCTACGGAAAATATTTGCCTTTAAAACATTTGGTGATTTTTGGTGGTGTAAAACCCGGAAATCAGGAAGCTGCTTTGAGAAAAGGAGTTGATATTCTAGTAGCAACCCCAGGAAGATTATTAGATTTTATTTCACAAGGGATCATCAGCTTAAAAAATCTTGAAATTTTTGTTTTAGATGAAGCCGACAGAATGCTTGACATGGGTTTTGTACATGATGTGAAAAGAATCATCAAACTTTTGCCTCAAAGAAGGCAGACTTTGTTTTTCTCTGCAACGATGCCTGCTGAAATTCAGAAATTAGCAAATTCGATCTTAAATAATCCTGTAAAAGTAGAAGTTACGCCGGTGTCTTCGACCGCAGAAACGATCAATCAATCCGTTTATTTTGTACAGAGAGAAGACAAACTGAACCTTTTGGCTCATATTTTAAAAAATGATATTGCGGAATCTGTTTTGGTATTTTCAAGAACGAAACACGGCGCCGATAAAATTGCAAAAAAACTTCAGAAAGACGGAATTTCTACAGAAGCCATTCACGGAAATAAATCTCAAAATGCCCGTCAGAATGCTTTAAATAATTTTAAATCAGGCAAAACAAGAGTTCTTGTAGCGACTGATATTGCAGCAAGAGGAATTGATATTGATGAATTGAAATTCGTTATCAATTTTGAGCTTTCAGATGTTTCTGAAACCTATGTTCACCGAATCGGAAGAACGGGAAGAGCCGGCGCAGAAGGAAACTCAATCTCTTTTGTGGATGGTTTAGATTTATTGAATCTTAAAAATACCGAAAAACTGATCGGAATGAAAATTCCTATTGTGAAAGATCACCCTTTCCATACAGATAATCTTGTGGCTCAGAAAAGGGACTCTAATAATAAACCTGTTTCTGCAGGTTCTGAAAGACCAAAATCACAAAGACCGGGTTCTTCTTCAAGAGGAGGAAATAAAAAGCCCGCTTCGGCAGGAGCTTCGGTTGGTTTTAAAAAGCCTAAGAATAAAAATTTCACGAGAAAGAAATAAAGAAAGCCTTCCGATTTGGAAGGCTTTTATTTTAAATTTTAACGAACATGTTCTTCGCATTCTCCGTTGTAATTCTATCAATTTCAGAGAAATCAACGTTATAAATATCAACCAACTTTCCGGCAACCAAATCAAGGTATGAACTTTCGTTTCTTTTTCCTCTGTGCGGAACTGGCGCCAAATAAGGTGAATCTGTTTCCAGAACAATTTTATCTAAAGGAATTTCATTCAAAAACTGATCGATCTTACCATTTTTAAACGTCACTACTCCACCGATTCCTAAAATAAAATTAAGGTCAATGGCATGTTTTGCCTGTTCTAAATTCCCAGAAAAACAATGGAAAATTCCACGAAGTTTTGGATGTTTTTTTCTTTCCAATACTTCAAAAGTTTCATCAAAACTTTCTCTTGTGTGGATCACAATAGGTAAATCCATTTCAATCGCCCAATCGATTTGTTGTTCAAAAGCTTTTACCTGAATATCCAACGTTGTTTTATCCCAATACAAATCGATCCCGATTTCTCCAATTGCCGGGAAAGCTCTTTGATCCAAATAATTTTTAACGATTTCCAGTTCTTTTTCCCAACTTTCAGGCTTTACATAACAAGGATGCAAACCCATCATTGAAAAAATCTGGTTTGGATATTCTGCTTCTAACTGCAACATTTTTTCGTGAGATTCTGAATCAATTGCAGGGAGATAAAACTCTGTAATTCCTTTATCTAAAGCCCTTTGAATTGCTTCTTTTCTGTCTTCATCAAATTCTTCTGCGTATAAATGAGTATGTGTATCAATCATCTTTTTTACATTTTTAAT
>DKLU01000285.1:295-863 GCA_002455915.1 Chryseobacterium sp. UBA6632 | reverse complement strand
TCTTTTTTACATTTTTAATAGATCTTCGTAAGGATTTTCCAAGCCTAGCAATATTCCGAAAGCGGGCTCTGTTTTGATTCCTTTTTTCTTTAATTCTATTATTTTTTGTTTAAAATCTTCTCCTTTTTCCTGTAATATTTTGTGTTCGGCAATCATGTGGCGATAAGCATTTTGCTCAATTGTAGGTTTATTTTGTCCGAAAATCTCGATGGGAAAGTCTTCCAATATAAAATTTATTGTAATGCATTTTTCGCCGTTGATAACTGGATATTCAACTTTAACTTCTGCATCATTCGGAATAAATTTACTAAGTACCAAATCATCCAAAAAATCTTCTTCAAATCTGAAATCAACTTCAAAAATAATATCCAGATCGCTTCCTTCAACATCAATTTCAATAGGAATTGTTCCTGCCAAGATTGGAGAATAAAACTTTAACTTCTCAAATAACCGATGTTTATTCAGAAGTGCATAAGCTCTTCTTTGTCTGTCATTTCCTACATTTAAATAATCAAGTTTTGTAAAATCAATCATTCCAACTCATAACATTAAACATTGAACTTTAAAC
>DKLU01000285.1:0-155 GCA_002455915.1 Chryseobacterium sp. UBA6632 | reverse complement strand
TTAAACATTGAACTTTAAACCTTAAATATCGAATGCTTTACTTTCTTTTGCTGAACTTCAATTCTTTGACTTAATTTTTCCCTAAATTCAATATATTTAGGATCTTTTTCGTCATTCGTTTTATGTTCTAAAGCTGTATGAATTTTAAAATTTTT
>DKLU01000206.1 GCA_002455915.1 Chryseobacterium sp. UBA6632 | reverse complement strand
TAAATATACAAAACATTAAAAACCAAGTATTACGGAAAACCGTAAACAAAAATCCTTCTCTCAAACGAAAGAAGGAGTTTTTGTTTTTATCAATAAAAATCTAAGGTACCAAAACTGCTCTTCCTTTTATTTTTCCCTGACGCATTCTTTCATAGACTTCATTGGCATCATCAAGGCTATGCTTTTCAATTTCGATATGAATTTTCTTCTGTCTTGCCAAACCCACGACTTCCATCAATTCCGTTCTGGAACCCCAATAAGGATTCGTCATGCTCACCCCAAAAGGCAATCCGTTCATGTTGTAATGATAATGTCCTCCGCCAAGCCCGACAATCGTTAGATCGCCATCTAAACTTACAATTTTAGTCCCGAGATCAATTGTAGAAGTTGCTCCCACAAAATCAAGAACGACTTTTGCTTTTTTAATCCCGGTAATGTTCTGGATTTGTTCGGCAGCATCGGCATCTTTAGAATTAATTGTAAACGCTGCGCCGAGTTCTTTAGCGAAAGCTAATTTATCGTCCGTAACATCGCAGGCAATAATGGTTGCTCCGCTAATTTCTCTTAAAATCTGCAACGCAACGTGACCTAAACCTCCGACACCAATAACGACCACAAATTCATCGGCCATTAATTTATGTAAAGAACGTTTTATCGCTGAATATGGAGTTAACGCTGCATCCGTTAAAGGTGCCGCAATCACCGGATCTAGATCATAAATAGGAACCAATAGTCGCGACGAAGGAACCAACATATAATCTGCCATGCCACCGTTTAAGCCTAAACCTCCACCATACGCCATTTCCGACTGATGATCGCAATAATTTTCCTTTGATTGCTGACAAGGCTTGCAATGTCCACATCCCCACGGCCCATACACCAAAACAGCATCTCCTTTTTTGTAACCTGTAACGCTCTCTCCCACTTCTTCTATCCAACCCGCATTTTCGTGTCCGAGTGTAAAAACAGTTCCTCCCACGGTACCTTCATCAATGATGTGCAAATCTGAGTGACAAACGCCTGCACCACCAATCTTCAACAAAACTTCTTCCCCTTTTGGTGTTGGTTTTTCCATATCATTTACAACACGGACATCTTTGTGCCCGAAAAAACGTACTGCTTTCATAAAATATTTTTTTGAAAATTTATACTTCAATTTACAGCTTAAATCCCAACCTACGATATTTATTTATGTTAAATCTCTCTTAAAAGATTCACTTTGAAACAATAAAAAAGACCGCTTTCCGCGGCCTCTCATTTTTATGATGTTTAGATCTATTGTCCCATCAATTCTTTTATTCTTTCCTGCATCAATTGAGGGTCTTTCATTGCATCCCAACCAATCGTAGAAATCATTACTATTACATAAACCGCATATAAAACACTTAATGCAATTCCGATGATTGCCATGATTTTTCCAGCATTCAACTGTCCGTAGTTTGAATACATTGTTGGATTTTTCTTGTAAAGCTCGCCATCTTTTTTGGCTAAAACAAGAGCGATAATACCGGCAACCAATCCTGGCAGTCCGTAGCAGCAGCATCCTAAAATAGATACAATTCCTAGGATTAAAACGGCTGTCGCGTTTGGTAATTTGTTTTCATTCATAGTTATAATTTTAATAATATTTATTTGTGTAAAAAGAAATGCTTATAAAAGTAAGAAGTTACCATAATTACAGCATTTATAATGGCTAAACCAACTAATAAATTTCCGTAATTCCTTTTCTTATCGATAAAATTTAATCCGACTGTTGCGAAAAACAGCAGCAAAGTATACACTGCAGGGAACATATGAAAAGCCTCTGCAAATCTGCCTTCAAAGACCATCACGATGGCTCTTTGAGTTCCACAGCCGAAACACTCAATTCCTAAGTATTTTTTGCTGGGGCAGGAAAGCATGTATTCTTCAATATTCATATTTTAGCGTTTGGGGATTCAAATATATAAAAATTATGTAGAAATCTTTGCTCTCAGATATTGATGAGGGAAAAAGGCTTCTTCATTCATTTCAAATGAGCCCTGAACCGCCAGATACGGATTTCTCAGAATTTCTCTTGCCACAAAAATAAGATCGGCATCTCCACTCTGAAGAATTTCCTCTGCCTGATTTGCTGTTTTTATCAAACCTACAGCGCCTGTTTTCACCTCAGCTTCATTTCTAACCTGCGAAGATAATGGAACCTGATAGCCATCAAAAACAGAAATTTTAGCTCCGTGAATATTTCCACCGCTAGAAACATCCACCAAATCAACCCCATGATTTTTCAGAATCTTAGCTAATGCCGTGCTGCTTTCGATATCCCAGCCGTTTTCAGCATATTCGGTTCCTGAAATTCTTACAAATAAAGCTATATTTTCGTTTAATTCTTCGTTCACTGCATCCACAATTTCCAGTAAAAAACGGATTCTGTTTTCAAAACTTCCACCATATTCATCGGTTCTTATATTTGAAAGCGGCGATAAAAACTGATGAACCAAATATCCGTGTGCCGCGTGAATTTCAATGACATCAAAGCCCGCATTTACTGCTCTTCTGGCTGCTTGTTTAAAGTTTTGAACCTGCTTTTTAATTTCTTCTACCGTTAAAACATGCGGAATTCTTTCTGTCGGATGATAAGGAATCGGGCTTGGAGCCACAGTTTCCCATCCTTCCTCTAATGGAATTTGAATATTGTTCCATGTTGAACCTTTTCGCCCTGCATGAGCCAACTGTATTCCTATTTTACTTTCTGAGTTTTTATGAACAAATTCTACGATCTTTTGTAATTTTTCGGCTTGCTCATTGTTCCAGATTCCCATACAATGGTTGGTAATTCTTCCGCGCGGTTCTACACCTGTTGCTTCCACCATTAACAAACCAGTCCCACCCTGCGCACGGCTTCCATAATGCACGAAATGGAAATCATTTGCCAAGCCATTTTCACAAGAATACATACACATTGGAGACATGACCCAACGGTTTTTAAGCGTTACATTTCTGAACGTAATTGGAGTATATAACATTTTAAATTGAATATTTTAGTTAAAATTATAGAAGATAAATACTGCTTGCCTACGTTGGTAAAAAGAACTAATTTTATCCCCCTTTTTTTAATTCTACCTATAAATATATGAAAAAAGAAACTCTGATAAGTTACGAGTATTTTAAAAATAGCGAAGAGCTAAACGATATAGAGAAAAAATTGTTTGAAAAAGCTAAAGAAGCAAGAGAAAACGCCTATGCTCCCTACTCTCAGTTTTTAGTAGGATGTTCCGTTTTGCTGGAAAACGGTGAAATCTATTCCGGAAACAATCAGGAGAATGCCGCTTACCCTTCAGGGCTTTGTGCGGAAAGAACAGCACTTTTCTGGATTGCTGCCAATTTTCCGAATGTAAAAATTAAAAAGATCTTCGTTGTAGGAGGTCCTAAAGAATTTCATGAGAAAAATCCGCCAATTCCCCCATGTGGAGCTTGCAGGCAAAGCTTAATGGAATATGAAACGAAGCAGAATGAAAATATAGATCTTTATTTTTCAAGCATGAATGAAGAGGTGGTGAAGGTACACGCGATTAAAGATTTGCTTCCTTTCTATTTTGATTCTACTTTTTTGTAGATAAAATTTTGTAAACATTTTCTTATGGAAATCTTTATTTAGATCCTTTTTTCTAATGATAAAATTTGAATTAAATGGCTACTACCCTAGCCCAGATTGAAACGGCATCCTTTTGGGGGCGGCCGCAGCAAAGCGAAGGCCGTACCCAAAAGATATAGTGAAAAGC
>DKLU01000204.1:3193-4127 GCA_002455915.1 Chryseobacterium sp. UBA6632 | reverse complement strand
TGGCGGTGCTAAAGGATTTTCTCATGTTGGAGTACTTAAAGTATTGGATTCTTTGGGAGTAAAAGTTGATTATATTGCCGGAACAAGTATGGGTGCGATTGTCGGCGGTCTCTATGCTTCTGGATATTCAGGAAAGGAGATTGAAAAAATTGTGATGGATACCGATTTCTATTCCTTAATTATGGATCCGAAATCAAAAAGACAGGAAACCACTTTTTTCAATAAATCTGTAGATAAATATCTTTTATCGATTCCGCTTCAGAACGGAAAAATAACACTACCCTCTTCCATCAGTTCGGGACAGAAAAATGTTTACCTTTTAAAAGAATTATTTAAGAATGTTTCAAATATAAATGATTTTTCAAAACTTCCAATTCCTTTCATGTGTGTAGCTACCAATCTTGAAAGCGGAAACATGGAAATTTTTGAAAAAGGAGATTTGGTACAATCCATCATGGCGAGTTCTGCATTTCCTTCTTTAATGGATCCCGTGAAAATTGGTGACAGCATTTATATCGATGGCGCGATGACGGTAAATTATCCTTCAAAACCATTAAAAGATAAAGGTATCGATATCGTAATTGGGGTTGATCTTAATCAGGATCTTTCGAAAAGAGAAGATTTGGGAAATATTATTTCCATTTTAAATCAGGTTATTGATTTCGGAATTAAAAAAGATACCCGCAGACAATATAAATATACGGATATTAATATCAAGCCAAATCTAAAAGGGATGACCGCCACCAGCTACGACGATAAGAAGAAAATTCTTGACAGTGGCTATGCAGAAGGTCTAAAATATATGCGAACACTGGACGAATTACCGAAGCGACCATTTGACCGCATTAGACAGCGCATAAATCCTATATATTCTAATGTTTATAAGATAGACAGCGTTTCTATAGAAGGAGGCAAAATTTACGGTAAAAACTAC
>DKLU01000204.1:0-3141 GCA_002455915.1 Chryseobacterium sp. UBA6632 | reverse complement strand
ATTTACGGTAAAAACTACGTTCTTGGGAAAATGGGACTTCGCCTTCCCTCTCTTCAAACGTACGGAAGCATAAATAAGAGAATAGATAAACTTGTCGCGACAAACAATTATCAATTCATCAATTACGATATAGTTTCTGAAAACGATGTCAATTATCTCAAATTATATGTAACGGAAGATGAAGCCAGACATTTCCTGAAATTCGGTTTGCATTACGACGAAATTTTCAAAACCGGTTTACTTCTTAATTATTCAGCGAAAAGACTTTTATTTAAAAACACCAATCTTTCCCTCGATGTTGTTGTGGGAGATAAACCGAGATATTATTTAAATTATTTTATCGATAACGGTTACATTCCAGGATTCGGAATCTACTCTTCCGGGATGGGATTTGATCTGAGAAATGAAAATAATCAAACCTATGAATCGTGGAAATGGTTCAGAAATGAAGCCTACATTCAGTCTATCTGGAAAGATAAATTTGCGATCGGAGGAGGAATTAGTCACGATTATTTTGAATCAAATATCAATGGCGAAAGCAAAAGATACAGTCGATTTTTAAATCCTTATGTTTTCCTGAAAAGCGATACTCAAAACGACAAAGATTTTCCGACAAAAGGAATCTATTTTTCGGCTGAAGGTAAAGTAGTCGATCTGCTAAGTTCAGAGGTGGAAAAAAGGCCTGTTCAGATCAAAGCAGATATCAGAATTAACATTCCCCTATCAAAACAATTTACTTATCGTTTAAACTTGTACGGAGGCGTTACTATTGGTGATGAACTCCCGAATTATTATAAATATAAACTGGGTGGAATCTTTGAACAGAATTTAGTTAATTTCCGAACTTTTGGAGGTTTCTATTTTGCTCAGCTTAATACAAACAATGTGGTTTTAGTTTCCAACGATGTTCAATTTAAATTCAACAAAAACTATTTTGTAAGCGGAAATTTCTCTTTTGCGAATCTTTCCGACGATATAACATTTGAAGATGCTGTAAAACTAAATTACAGTTCTCTTGGGATTACCGCAGGATACAAATCTCCTTTCGGACAGATCAAGGTAAACTTCAGTCACTCACTAAAAAATAATCAAAAAGGCATATTCAGTGTAATTTTAGGGCACTGGTTTTAATTAAAACAATGATACAATTCTTTTACGAAAACTTACCAGAGACGGTAAATACAGAATACAAAAAATGGCTGGAAGACATCATTCTTTCAGAAGGAAAAAAGCTGGGCGAGATCAATTATATTTTCTGCGACGACGAATATTTATTGAAGGTAAATCAGGATTATTTACAACACGATTACTATACTGACATTATTACATTTGACTATGTAAAAGGCAGAACAATAAGCGGAGAGATTTTTGTATCTTTGCAGCGGATTTCCGATAACGCTTCTACTCTATCCCGAGAATATGAAGAAGAACTAAGACGGGTTTTAGCCCACGGCGTTCTTCACCTCTCAGGATACAAAGATAAAACAGAGGAAGAAGAAAAGTTGATGCGAAGTAAAGAAGATCATTATTTAGCAAAATACGAATAAAGAAATTGGAGATTCAGAGACAGAGAAATTAGTTAATTTCAAAACCTCTAAATCTCTATTTTTTTTAGGAGCTATTTCCCGCTCTCCGCACTCGCTGTTTTCTTTTTATTCAAAAAGAAAACGAGCTCAAACAAATGCTGCGATCGGGGCTAAATAAAGCACAATAAAAAAGATTTTAGACCATAAGATTTACAAATGTTTCACGTGAAACATTTGTAAATTAAATTAAAAAATTAAGGCTTAAAACAAGCAATAAAAATGATTTCAGAAATATATGATGTAATCGTAGTAGGTGCCGGCCACGCAGGTTGTGAGGCAGCCGCTGCAGCCGCAAACTTAGGTTCGAGAACGCTGCTCGTTACGATGAATATGCAAACCATCGGACAGATGAGCTGCAATCCCGCGATGGGCGGAATCGCAAAAGGACAAATCGTAAGAGAGATTGACGCGATGGGTGGTTATTCAGGAATTGTGGCAGATAAATCTGCGATACAATTTAAGATGCTTAACCTTTCAAAAGGTCCTGCGATGTGGTCTCCAAGAACACAAAATGACAGAATGCTTTTCGCAGAAGAATGGCGTTTAGCATTAGAAAATACTCCAAATCTTGATTTCTTTCAGGACATGGTAAAGCAGCTTATTATCGAAAATGGTAAAGCTGTTGGTGTTGTAACTTCATTAGGAATCGAGATCAGATCCAATTCAGTTGTTCTTACAAACGGAACATTTTTGAATGGTTTGATTCACGTTGGAGATAAACAATTAGGAGGCGGAAGAATGGGTGAACCCCGCGCTTTCGGAATTACAGAACAATTGGTTTCTCTAGGTTTTGAAGCTGGAAGAATGAAGACCGGTACTCCACCGAGAGTAGACGGAAGAAGTCTTGATTATTCTAAAATGGAAGAACAAAAAGGTGATGAAAATCCACAAAAGTTTAGCTATTTAGACACACCTAAATTAACCAAACAATTAAGCTGTCATATCGTTTATACGAACGAAACGGTACACGATATTTTACGTGAAGGGTTTGATAGAAGTCCAATGTTTAATGGTACAATTCAAAGTTTAGGACCAAGATATTGTCCATCAATTGAAGATAAAATTAACCGTTTTGCAGAAAGAAACAGACATCAATTATTCGTAGAACCGGAAGGTTGGAAGACGGTAGAAATCTATGTAAACGGATTCAGTTCTTCTCTTCCGGAAGATGTTCAGATCAAAGCAATGAAACATATTCCTGGATTTGAGAACGTAAAAGTATTCCGTCCGGGCTATGCGATTGAATATGACTACTTCCCCCCTACCCAATTGAAGCATACCTTAGAGACAAAATTGATCGATAATTTATACTTTGCCGGACAGATTAACGGAACAACAGGGTACGAAGAAGCAGCAGGACAAGGTCTGATCGCAGGGATCAACGCACACAATAAAGTACACGAAAAAGACGAATTTATCTTAAACAGAGATGAAGCCTATATCGGAGTTTTAGTAGACGATTTAATTACGAAAGGTACAGAAGAACCTTACAGAATGTTTACTTCAAGAGCGGAATACAGACTTCTTTTGAGACAAGATAATGCAGATATCAGAT
>DKLU01000203.1 GCA_002455915.1 Chryseobacterium sp. UBA6632 | reverse complement strand
CCAGATCTCAATTTCTATATTTTTTGCAGGTTTTGCGATTGGACAACTTTTGTGGGGACCATTATCCGACAAAAAAGGAAGAAAACCGATGTTATATTTCGGACTTTTGCTGTTTATTTTCGGAGCGGTTGCGATTATTTTTACTAAAAATATTTATGTATTATGGATCATGCGTTTCATTCAGGCTTTTGGTGGAAGTGCAGGAATTGTGATTGGGCGTGCGATTGTAATTGATTTATATGACAAAGAAAAAGCAGTCACTGTATTTTCCAAGCAATCTCAAATCAGCGGAATTGCACCTATTGTCGCTCCTTTATTGGGCAGTGTTTTCTTGAGATTTTGGGGCTGGAACAGTGCATTTACCTTTCTGAGTATTTTGGGTGCCTTAACTTTATTGTTGGTTGTAAAATTTGTTCCTGAAACGAATTCTAAGATCACATCACCTAAAATAGAGACGGATGAAGTGAAATTAGCATATCAGTTAAAAATCATTATTTCAAACCGCGAATTTATCTGTAATACCATTATCGGAAGTATTGCCTTCGCGTCTTTGATCATCTATATATCAAATGCACCTTTATTATTCATGGAAATTCATGGTTTTGCAAGCGAAACGTTCAGTTTTATTTTTGCCTTCAATTCGATGGCGCTTATTTTGGCAGCTTATATGACTCCGAAATTAACGAAGAGAATTATGAATACCAAACTGTTGTTATTTGCTTCTATTGTGTTGTTTTCAATGAGCAGCCTTCATTTATTGGTTTCAATAAATAATTTAAGTGTAGGATTAGAAATAGCGGTTTTATTTCTTTCATTAATAGCTATTGGTTTACTTTTTCCACTTACGACAGCACATGCGTTATCTCCGTTTAAAGAAGGAAGAGGAACAGCGGCTGCTTTAATGGGTTTTATGCAGCTAATGGTTACGTTTCTAATTTCTGCTTTGGTTGGTTTTTTAGAATCAAAATCAATTATGCCGATGATCATTGCCCGAATTGCCATTTCAATGATTGCAGTATATTTTGCCTATCTTATTTTTTCGAGACAAAAAGTGGTGGCATAAATAGTGACATTAAGGTTGATTAATTTAATGATTTGGCAGGATAAATTAATTTTAAAATTTATTCATATTTATCTTATTGATTGAATTTGAAACAATGGTTTGTTGAAGTTCTAAAAGTTGTTGGATTTTATTGAAAAGTATGAAAAGAATCTTCTGAAATGCCTATCAATAAAAAACCCAGCCGAAGCTGGGTAAAAACTAATAACCATGAAAACTCAAATTAAACATGAGAATCGAATTAGAAGAAACAATTACTGTGCCAAACTTTTGTTCATGATTTCTTAATAAAAGTTATTTTTATGTTAAAATTATTTTAAAATTAAAATCAAAGATATTTTTTGTAATTTTGCGGCATTAAAAAAATATACATTTATGTCTAACATTACATTTACAATGATTAAGCCTGATGCAGTTGCTGACGGACATATCGGAGCTATTTTAGGGAAGATTTCTGAAGGAGGTTTTAAGATCAAAGCATTGAAATTAACTCAATTGACTGTAGCTGATGCAAAAAAATTCTATGAAGTACACGCTGAAAGACCATTTTATGGTGAATTAGTAGAATTCATGAGTTCTGGGCCAATCGTTGCTGCTGTTTTGGAAAAAGAAAACGCTGTTGAAGATTTCAGAACATTGATCGGAGCTACAAACCCTGCTGAAGCTGCTGAAGGAACAATCAGAAAAATGTTTGCAAGAAGCATCGGTGAAAATGCTGTTCACGGTTCAGATTCTGACGAGAATGCACTTATCGAAGCTCAATTCCACTTTTCAGGAAGAGAGATTTTCTAAGAAAAACAAACTTCAAAATATAAAAACCGTAGAATTTTCTACGGTTTTTTGTTTATAAATTATTCTCTATCGCACCTACTTTTTCTCGGTACAGTTCAATAGGCTTATCAAGCAGAACGGCAATGATCGTCATATTTTTATCCAGCCTTTGTTTAGGAATATCAATGTAAATTATCCCCGGTCTGTCGCTCCAATACAGTTTATTATAAATTTTATGGTTGATAATCGAGCCTTCACCCACAATACGAATTCGGGCAATTCCGTTTTTTATTCCTTTCAAAGCAATCGGTCCCGTTGGCGTACCTTCCACAAATAAATACAGCGTTTGCTTGTCCTTTGAAAGCGCACTCATCCCTGAATAATGTCCATTTGGCAGTCCTTTTTCAGTTTCAAATAAAGCCTCCGAATTTTTACTGATCCAATTGAGGATTTCCAAATTGGTTTTGGGTGTTTTATTGATCTTCATATCCAATCCGTCACTTGTCAAACCTGAATTGTTAAACATATTATTCCCTTCATGCAATTGATCGGCAATTTCATAAACAGCTACTTTTGTACTACTATTTTCTAAAACTTCAGAAACGGCTCGCTGATTTTTTTTTGGATTTGAAAATTGAAGTTTATCCTTACAATCAATTTCCAACACGGTAACATCCTGATCAAACTTTGAATTTGTTAGATTAAATGTATAATTTCCTTTATTATCAGATTTAAAATTGATTTTTGAATTTTGATCACCGATAATTTTCGCTGAAAGTGGAGGAGTATCTAAACCATAAACCTTAACAAAATCCTTTGCTTCTTCAAGATAAAGGAATAATTTTTTACCATCTTTTGAGAATGAAGATTTTCCTTTATAATTTTCAAATGGTAATCCGCGTCGGGTTCCGTAGATCGCTTCTTTATTTTTTGGTGTCCATCTTGCTAAATTCTGTAAAATTTCAACTTGCTTTGTCGAAATTGTACCATCAGATTTCGGTCCGATATCCAGCAGTAAATTTCCACCCATACTAATGACATCTGCGAGCGTTCTCACGATCATGTTTGGTGTTTTATAGTTGTCATCAAATGGCTGATAACCCCAGGAATCATTCATGGTATAACACAATTCCCAATACTCACTTTGAGGATTTACAACAGGAATTCCCTGCTCCGGAGTTTCGTAATCACCATGCGTATTGAGTCTGGAATTAATAATAATATTTGGATTAAATTTTCTTAGATTTTCTAGCGTTTTCGGAGCCTGCCATTCTTCAGAAGTGTGCTCCCAATCGCCGTCAAACCATAATAAATCGGGTTTATATTGAGAAGATAATTCGTTTAATTGCCCTTGATAATAATTGACAAATTTCTGCCATCGTGCATTGTCATTTTTAATTTCATAGCGTTTTTTTGTTCTGGTATTGACATCATAATAAGGATGACTCCAGTCTGGAAGTGAAAAATAAAGCCCTGTTTTTAACCCTGATTTTTTTAATTCTGAGATAAACGGAGTTAAAACATCTTTTTGTGCCACAGAATTTTTAGGAATTGAGATCGCTTTTTCACCTTTCGTATTCCAAAGAGAAACGCCATCGTGATGTTTTGTCGTAATTACGGCATATTTTGCGCCTGAATTTTTTATCAGCTGAACCCAATTTTCCGGTTGGTATTGTGAAGCCGTAAAACCATTCAACTGTTTCATATAATTATCATGGTTGATGTAATTGTTGAAAAACGACCAAGATTCTGAAATTCCATCCACAGAATAAATTCCCCAATGGATAAAAATTCCCAGTTTGGCATCTTGAAACCATTCCA
>DKLU01000497.1 GCA_002455915.1 Chryseobacterium sp. UBA6632 | reverse complement strand
GATTATTATTCGAATTTTCTGATGAAAAGAACGTTCGATATTCTATTTTCCATCTTCGTTTTGGTGGGAATTTGCTCTTGGCTTTTCCCAATTATTGCAATTTTAATTAAATCAACATCAAAAGGGCCTGTTTTTTTCATACAGAAAAGATATGGTTTTCATGAAGAGGTTTTTAGTTGCATTAAATTCCGAACCATGGTGGTGAATGATGAATCGACAACCAAAACAACCAGCGAAAACGACTCGCGAATCACCAAGATTGGTAAATTTTTAAGAAAAACCAGTCTTGATGAAATGCCTCAGTTTTTGAATGTTTTGAAAGGCGAAATGTCGATTGTTGGCCCTAGACCGCACATGTTGGCTGTTGATGATTATTACAAGCCCAAGATCGGAAGATACAGCTTGAGAAGTATGGCAAGCCCGGGAATTACAGGTTTGGCACAGGTAAACGGCCTGCGTGGAGATTCGGGAGACGTAGAAGTGGAGATGAAAAAACGTGTGCTGGCAGATGCTTTCTATGTGAGAAATTGGAGTTTTGCGCTGGATCTTGTTATTATTTTGAAAACCATTTTATTAGTTCTCGGTGGGGATAAGAATGCAAAATAAGGTTTAATTCAAATTAGGATAAATTTAATCTTAATTTGGGCATTTAAAACTAAACCTTAGACTTAATCTCAACTTAAATAATTAAATAAAAAAAGTCTAATTTAGCAGAATGTTAAAAAAGTTTTTTACAGCAGTCGGAGAATATATTCTTCTTCTTGGTAAATCTATCCAGAAACCTCAGAAAATGAGAGTATTCTGGAAACTATTCATGAGAGAAATCAATGATTTGGGAGTCAACTCTTTCGGGTTGGTTATCTTCACATCTATATTCGTTGGAGCGGTAGTGGCTATTCAAATGTTTAATAACTTTGATGCTTCTTCATTTCCTATTCCTCCGTCATTTGTAGGATATGCAACAAAAGCCGTTTTGGTATTAGAATTTGCGCCTACAATCATCAGTTTGATTCTGGCCGGAAAAGTAGGTTCATATATAGCATCCAGCATAGGTACAATGAGGGTTTCAGAACAGATTGATGCTTTGGACATTATGGGAGTAAACTCTCCTAACTTCCTGATTTTACCTAAAATCATCGCCTGTGTAATATTTAATCCTTTACTGATTGCCATAAGCATCGTTTTTGGGATCGCCGGAGGATATATTGCCGGAATTTTGACAGGAAACTGGACAACCAATGATTATGTAATCGGAATTCAGATGTATATGCCGAATCTTTTCATTTATTATGCATTTACAAAAACAGCTGTTTTTGCATTTATCATTGCCACCGTTCCTTCTTATTTTGGTTATAATGTAAAAGGTGGATCATTGGAAGTAGGTAGAGCAAGTACACAGGCGGTAGTTTGGACGATGGTTTTCATCATCCTTTCCGAATTGCTATTAACCCAATTAATATTAAGCTAATGATTGAGGTAAAAGATTTAAAGAAAAGTTTTGATGGTGTTGAAGTACTTAAAGGAATTTCAACCTCTTTTGATAAAGGTAAAGTAAATTTAATTATTGGGCAGAGTGGTTCAGGAAAAACAGTTTTTCTTAAAAGCTTACTGAATGTTTTTCAGCCAACTTCCGGAGAGATTCTTTTCGATGGAAGAGATATTAACGTGATGACACGTGACGAAAAACAGCATCTTCGTTCGGAAATCGGAACCGTATTCCAGGGAAGTGCCTTGTTCGACTCATTAACGGTGGAAGAAAACATCATGTTCCCTTTGGATATGTTTACCAATTTATCTTACAGAGAAAAGAAAAGACGTGTTTTTGAGGTAATCGGAAGAGTACATTTAGATAAAGCCAATAAAAAATTTCCTTCTGAAATTTCCGGGGGAATGCAAAAAAGGGTTGCCATTGCAAGAGCGATTGTAAACAATCCGAAATATCTTTTCTGTGATGAACCAAACTCAGGATTAGACCCTTATACATCAAACGTAATTGATGATCTTCTGCTTGAGATCACCAAAGAATATAATACAACAACGATCATCAACACCCACGATATGAACTCGGTGATGACGATTGGTGAAAAAATTGTTTATCTGAGATTGGGTATCAAAGAATGGGAAGGAAATAAAGACGTTTTGATCACGGCGGGCAATAAAAATCTTATTGATTTCGTTTATTCATCAGAACTATTTAAAGAACTGAGAGAATATTTACTTGAGAATAATAAAACTATTGATAATACAATCACAAAAATAGACGATAATGAAAAAGGCACTTAGTATAGCATTAATAGGTTTTTCAGTATTTGCTTCTGCTCAGATTTCTTTGGCAGGTAAGGCAAACATAATATTTCCTACAGGTTCACCATCTTGGAAAAACATTAAAGGAACCGTAAACGATGCCATTGAAGGAAGTGGAAAAAACAATGCAGGTTTCAACGTTGGTCTTTCATTAAAAGTTCCGTTGCCAGGGGCTTTATATGTAATGCCGGAATTGTACTACACGCATTTTAAAAACGAATTTACGACAGAATCTACAACCTTCGATATCAAAAGCAATCGTATGGATTTGCCGGTTCTTTTAGGGTATAACCTTTTAGGAAATACTTTGGGAGTATTCATAGGTCCCGTGGCAAGCTATAATTTGAGTAAAGAAGATACTTTTAATGATTTTAAAGAAAACTCAAGAGACAACTTCACGGTAGGTTACCAGTTCGGAGCTCAGTTTGAAATCAAAAAATTAATTCTGAATGCGAGATATGAAGGTGCTTTCAGTAAAGATTCAAGAAGCTTCATTAATAAAGTTTCTGGCGAAGAAATAAGATACGACAACAGACCTAATTTATTTATGGTAGGTGTTGGTTACAAGTTTTAATTAATTCGAAAATAACAATTATAAAAAAATCCTCAAGTCATTAGATTTGAGGATTTTGATTATGAGACTGTAATTCTGCTTCACGTTTTGCAATTTCGGCAGCCTTTTGTTCAAGCTCTTCTTTATCTTTTTGCAACTGCTTGAATTCTTTCTTCTTTTGTTCAGCCTTGATGGCGCTACCTTTGCTAACGTATCCTACCATTCCGCCAATAATTAAACCAATGCCAACACCTCCCATGATGCCCATAACGTGGGACATCTGAAGATCATTGATGGTAAAATTGGGCGAGGTAAGGTAAAATAACAATACAGAAACAGCCAAAAGTATAAGCCCAGTAAGTGATAAACCTTTCATAATGTGTGTTTAAGTGGTTAAAATTAAAGCCTTACCAAATTTAGCAAAAATTTAATAAGGCTATATTTCAAGATTAAAATTTCTATTTATTATTTTCCTCCTGCTGCTTTGTAATATTCTAAAGCTTTAGGTAAATCTTTATTAATATCTGAAATTCTGGTGTCAGGATTCGGGTGGGTAGATAAGAATTCCGGCTGTCTTGCTCCGCTTGCTGCGGCTTCCATTCTATTCCAGAAAGGAACTGCTTCTCTCGGATCATATCCTGCCATTGCCATTAAGTATAATCCCATTTCATCTGCTTCAGACTCTTGGTTTCTACCATATTTTAATAAAGCTACCTGAGAACCGATTGGGTAAACTTTCTCAAAAACATTAGCCCATTGTCCGTTAGAAATCGTTCCTCCCAAGATTTGACCACCGTATTGCGCGACCATAGCCTGAGAAATTCTTTCGTTTCCGTGACCTGCCAATGCGTGTGAAACTTCGTGACCCATCACAACAGCAAGACCGTTATCATTTTTAGTAATTGGTAAAATCCCAGTATAAACAGCCACTTTTCCACCAGGCATACACCAAGCATTCAATTCGCTGCTTTGTAAAAGATTAAATTCCCAATTATAATTGGCTAAATCTGCCGATCTACCAATATTTTGATAATATTTCTCTGCTGCCGCTTTTATTCTGCTACCAACAGCAACCACTTTTTTGGCGTCTGCCGTCCCGGTAATCACTTTACCTTTAGATAAGGTAGTTTTATATTCTTGTGCAGACATGGTAAGGATTTCAGAATTGTTTGCCAATTGTAAAGAAGACCTTCCCGTAATCGGGTTTGTAGTACATGCTGCAACGGAAAGAGCCAGCGCTCCTATTCCTAATAGATGTGTAATTTTCATAGTTTAGAGGGTTGTTAAATCATCATTTACAATTTCTATTCCAAAACTTTTTTGAAACAGAATTTTTGCATACATTTTGCTATTTAAATTTAATAATTATTTTATTATCATGAAAAAGTATATTTCAATCATATTCATTTTTGTTTTTCTGATGATCTTTCAGAATAGTTTTGCCCAAACTAAAGTTGATCCTTCAACTATTGCAGGAATCGTAGATACCGAAGATTTCTCGTTTCGTGCAGAAAGAGCAACACCAACCAATTATGATGTTATCAATGTTATGAATTCTCTTCCTAATACCACATCAACAAGAATGCTTGATCTTGCAGGAAGTAATTATTCAATTGATTTAAAAAAAGATAAGCTTGAAGTTTATTTGCCCTATTTCGGAAGAGTGTTCAACCCATCTTACGGAAATACAGATAAAACCGGCTACAGATTTACCTCAAAAGATTTTTTGGTAAGTAAAACTCAAGGGAAAAAAGGGAAATGGATTGTTAAAATTAAAGTAAACGATCAAAGTACTGTAGATGAAATCATTATTGAGATCTTTAAAAACGGAAGAGCATTTACATCAATCAGAAGTAATGACAGACAGCCGATTTCTTATGACGGATTTATTTCTAAAAATATTGAGGAAAAGAAAAACTCTAATTTTCAGGATTAAGGAATTTTTCAACAAATAATTTTGCTTCAGTGCTTGGATTTGAAACCATTGCTGAAGCATTTTTTTTATGTTGAAGGTAAGCTTCTTCTAAAGATTCATTTCTCTTCATCAAGGCTAAAATATATTCCTGAACCCAATATTCATATCGTTTTTCAGCTTGCTGTGTTCTAACTTCTTCGAAGCGATTGATTTTCTTTTTTAAATTAATGAAATCTGTTATTTTTTCAAAAATTTCTTTCAATCCTTCGTTGTGCAGCGCAGAACCCAGTAAAACCGGAACTTTCCAGTCTTTTTCTTTGGGCGGAATAAAATCAAGGGCACGTTTTAATTCCAATCTTGTATTTTTAGCTTTTTGAAGATTTTCTTTTTCAACTTTATTTATGAAAATTACGTCTACCATTTCCATGATCCCGCGTTTGATGCCCTGAAGCTCATCTCCTCCTCCAATTATTTTTAAAAATAAAAAGACATCGGTAATATCCGCAACCAGCACTTCCGACTGACCAACGCCGACCGTTTCAATTAAAATATAATCATAACCCGCTGCTTCACAGATCATCATTGTTTCAAAAGTGGTATTGGCAACGCCGCCCAAAAAACCTGAGCTTGGAGAAGGGCGAATAAAAGCATTTTCTTCTTTTGCCAGTTCTTCCATTCGGGTTTTATCTCCTAAAATACTTCCTTTATTGATTGCCGAACTGGGATCGATGGCTAAAACAGCTACTTTTTTGCCATTTGCAATCGCCAATCTTCCAAAACTTTCTATAAAAGTTGACTTTCCGGCTCCTGGAACTCCTGTGATTCCTACACGAACGGAATTTCCTGTAAAAGGCATGATTTGTTTTAATAATTCTTCTGCCTGAGTTCTGTGTTCTGCCTTTTTACTTTCGACTAATGTAATGGCTTTTGCAATCAGACGTTTGTTGCCTGATCGAATTCCATCCATTAATTCTTGTGTAGAAAATTTCATTGATTCAAAAATAAAGATTTATAAGTCAATGGTCAAGTGTGAAGTGGCTTCATTTATTATTTTTTGTCGAATAATAATTTTATTTAACAATTGGCATTTGAAATCTTGTATGAGCTCTTGTGGATTTTTACTGATTTTGAGAGAAATGAGGTTTTCTAGCCCCGATTGCAGCGTTTGTTTGAGCTCATTTTCTGAGTTTCGGCTGCGGCGGGCTTTGCC
>DKLU01000434.1 GCA_002455915.1 Chryseobacterium sp. UBA6632 | reverse complement strand
ATTGGGAGTAGACGAAGTGGTTTTGGGGATGGCTCACAGAGGTAGATTGAACGTATTGACAAACATTTTTGGTAAATCTTATAAGCAGATTTTCTCAGAATTTGAAGGAAAAGAATTTGAAGAAGATGTATTCTCTGGTGATGTTAAATATCACTTAGGTTCATCTAAAAAAATTAAAACAGCTTCAGGAGAAGAGGTTTCTATCAATTTGACTCCGAATCCATCTCACCTTGAAACGGTAGCAGCTCTTGTAGAAGGAATTTGCCGTGCAAAAGTAGATGATAAGTATAAAGATTATGCTAAAGTTTTACCAATCATCATTCACGGTGACGGTGCAATTGCTGGACAAGGTATTGCTTACGAAGTGGCTCAGATGATGACTTTGGAAGGTTACAGAACGGGAGGTACAGTTCATATTGTGGTTAACAACCAGGTTTCGTTCACAACGAACTATATGGATGCAAGATCTTCTACCTACTGTACAGACATTGCAAAAGTTACAGAATCTCCTGTAATGCACGTAAATGCTGATGATGCAGAGGCGGTAGTTCATGCAATTCACTTTGCTGCTGACTTCAGAGCTAAATTCGGAAAAGATGTTTATATCGATTTATTAGGATACAGAAAATATGGTCACAACGAAGGTGATGAACCAAGATTTACTCAGCCTAATTTATATAAATTAATTTCTAAGCATCCGAACCCAAGAGAGATTTATAAAGATAAATTGCTTAAGGACAGCATTACTTCAAACGACGTAATCGCTAAAATGGAGGCAGATTTTAAAGGTCTTTTAGATAAAGATTTTGATGCTTCTAAAGAAATTGAGAAAAACGTAATGGACGTTTTCATGGCGGAAGATTGGACGAACTATCCAATTGGAAAAAGAGGAGCCGTTCAACAGCCTGTAGACACAACATACGACTTAGCTAAGCTGAAAGAATTGGCGCTTAAAATGTCAACACTTCCAGCTGATAAAAAGTTCTTAAATAAAATTACAAGACTTTTCGAAAACAGAATTAAAGCGATCGAGGGTAACAATTTAGATTGGGCTCTTGGTGAGTGGTTGGCGTATGCTACACTTTTGGTGGAAGGTCACAACGTAAGAATTTCCGGTGAAGATGTAGAAAGAGGTACTTTCTCTCACAGACATGCGGTGGTAAAAACTGAAGATACGGAAGAAGAATATGTACCATTAAGAGAAGTTTCTGAAAGCAGATTTGACGTTTTCAACTCTCACCTTTCTGAGTATGGAGTTCTTGGTTTCGATTACGGTTATGCAATGGCTTCTCCTAATACATTAACGATTTGGGAGGCTCAGTTTGGAGATTTCGTGAACGGTGCTCAGATTATTGTTGACCAATATTTGGCTGCTGCAGAAGAAAAATGGAAAATTCAAGACGGTTTGGTCATGTTATTGCCTCACGGTTCGGAAGGTCAGGGTGCAGAACACTCTTCAGCAAGATTGGAAAGATTCTTGACACTTTGTGCTAACGAAAATATGGTGGTTGCGAACATTACTTCGCCTGCAAACTATTTCCACTTGTTGAGAAGACAATTGAAATGGTCATTCAGAAAACCATTGATCGTAATGAGCCCGAAATCATTGTTAAGACATCCAAGAGTGGTTTCTCCGCTTGAAGATTTCTCAAACAAAGGATTCCAGCCAATCTTAGACGATCCAACTGCTGATCCTAAAAAAGTTGAAAAATTAGTGCTTTGTTCAGGTAAATTATACTTCGAATTATTGGCTAAAAAAGAAGAATTAAATGCTGAAAATATTGCATTGGTAAGATTCGAACAGTTGTATCCGCTTCAAGTTGATGCAATCGACGCGATCTTCGAAAAATATTCAAACAGAAAAGAATTGGTATGGGCTCAGGAAGAACCTGAAAATATGGGCGCTTGGTCTTATATCTTGAGAAACTTCAGAGAAACGGGAATCAACGTTATTGCTCCTGTTCCAAGTGGTGCTCCGGCTCCGGGAAGTCACAAAATGTTTGAGAAAAATCAAAATGCAGTAATCAATAGAGTATTTGATACGAACGATGCTCCTGTAAAAAGACCTGTAACAGCTTAATAAAAACTAATAATAAATAAAAAAATAAAATACGATATGTCAGTTTTAGAAATGAAAGTTCCTTCACCGGGCGAATCAATAACAGAAGTTGAAATTGCAACTTGGCTTGTAAAAGATGGCGATTATGTAGAAAAAGATCAACCCATCGCTGAAGTAGATTCAGACAAAGCTACTCTTGAATTGCCTGCTGAGCAAAGTGGTGTTATTACTTTGAAAGCTGAAGAAGGTGACGTGGTACAAGTAGGACAAGTGGTTTGTTTAATCGATATGGATGCTGCTAAACCTGCGGGTAGCACTGCTCCTGCTGCTGAAGCTCCAAAACAAGAGGAGGCTCCTAAAGCAGCTGAACCGGCTAAACAAGAAGCTCCAAAACCTGCTGCTGCACCTCAAACGTATGCAACGGGAGCTCCATCTCCTGCGGCTAAGAAAATTCTTGACGAAAAAGGTATCGATGCTTCTCAGGTTTCAGGTTCCGGAAGAGACGGAAGAATCTCTAAATCTGATGCTGAATTGGCAGCTGTTCCTGCATTAGGAGGAAACCCTATTACGGCTACAGGTTCAAGATCTACAACTACAACTAAACTTTCAGTTCTTAGAAGAAAAATCGCACAGAGATTGGTTTCTGTAAAGAATGAAACAGCGATGTTAACTACTTTCAACGAAGTCGACATGTCTGAGATTTTTAGACTAAGAAAGCAATATAAAGAAGAATTCGCTCAAAGACACGGAGTAGGACTTGGTTTCATGTCATTCTTCACAAAAGCGGTTACCAGAGCTTTACAGATGTATCCTGATGTAAATGCATCAATCGATGGAGATTTCAAAGTAAACTATGATTTCTGTGATATTTCAATTGCAGTTTCTGGTCCTAAAGGATTAATGGTTCCTGTATTGAGAAATGCAGAAAACATGTCTTTTGCTAACGTTGAAGGGAACATCAAAGATCTTGCGATCAAAGTAAGAGACGGAAAAATCACAGTTGATGAAATGACTGGTGGTACTTTCACAATTACTAACGGTGGTACTTTCGGATCTATGCTTTCTACGCCGATCATTAACCCTCCTCAATCTGCAATCTTGGGGATGCACAACATTATCCAGAGACCGGTTGCTGTTGATGGGCAAGTTGTAATTCGTCCAATGATGTATGTTGCGATGTCTTATGATCACAGAATTATCGACGGTAAAGAGTCTGTAGGATTCCTTGTTGCAGTAAAAGAAGGTATCGACAATCCTGTTGAAATCCTATTGGGTGGAGACGAAAGAAAAGGCCTTGGATTATAAGTTTTAATAAAATTATAATATATCTTTACAATCTCGCCTTAAAAAAGGCGAGATTTTTGTATATATTTAGAAAATACTTAAGATGATGTTTCAAAAAATAACTTCAAATATCAAAGTTTCAGTAATTCCTGAATATGATAGTAAGAATAGTTACCCATCTGAAAACCGTTATGTTTTCAAATACAATATTACGATCGAAAATGAGGGTGGTTTTCCTATCAAAGTTTTGAAAAGAAAATGGCTTATTTTTGATGTAGGTTTTGGGTATACAGAGATTATAGGAGATGGCGTAATAGGATTAACTCCTGAGATACAATCTGGCGAAAATTTTACTTATTTTTCGAATGTAATGCTTCGTTCCGGTGTAGGGAACATGAGCGGAAAATACTTGGTTAAAAACATGGAAACACAAGAAAATTTTGAAATAGATATTCCTAAATTTAATTTGTTATCCGAAGTTCTGAGTAATTGATTTAAAGGAAAAAGTTAAAAGAGGCAAGTGTGTCGTATTGATCAAGAAAACTAGAGCTTTTTAATCTTCAGTTTCATATATTCAGAAACCTCTTCATTGCTTGTGAGAAACAGCTTTTCAAAGGCTAAAAGAGATATTTTTGCACACACTTCAGCATCGTCACCAGCTCTGTGATGGTTAAATTTTATTTGATGATAATCTGCCAATTGTTTTAGACCATATTTAGGTAAATAATTCCAAGATTTTTTTGCTAATTGAATGCTACACAAATAATTTATGTTTGGTGTAAACATACCATAATGCTGTAAGCAACCACGCAATACTCCCGCATCAAAACCTGCATTGTGAGCAATCATCAATGTTCCGTACATCATTTCCTGAACTTCATACCAGACTTCATCGAATGTTGGAGCATCTTTTACATCTTCCGGACGAATGCCATGAACTTGAATATTAAATGGATTGAAATATGGAAAACTAGGCGGTTTTATCAGCCATGTTTTAGTTTCGACAATCTTTGAATCTTGCACAATACAAACACCAATTTCGCACGCAGAACTTCTGTCGTGAGTCGCAGTTTCGAAATCTATTGCACAAAAATCCATTTAAATTATTTAAAGTTTAATGTTTAAAATTCAAAGCTAATTTCTAAATCCTATTTTGTTTTTCCTCCCAAAAAATGCTTGAATATCAACCATTTTGTTTGATAAAAGTCTTCTTTCTGATGCTTTTGTCGACGTTTCCAAGTTCCGGAAGCCTGACCATAAAATGCGAAATGTGCTCTTGCCACTGCCCAAAGATGAGAAAATCCGTTTTTGAAAGCAAAATAAATGGAAGCAATACCATCTAGACATAATCTGAAAAATATCAACCAAATGAGTTTTGGAAAAGGTAAATTCTTCAACATCATCGAAAGATTATTTCTGATGTTTAAATACGTTTTCTGAGCACTTTGTTTATTTAAAGTTCCTCCGCCAACGTGATATACTTTTGATTTTCCGGTATAAAAAATTTTCTTTCCAGAATTGATTAATCTCCAGCAAAGATCAATTTCTTCCTGATGGGCAAAAAATCTTTCGTCAAAACCTTTCTGTTCCCAAAAATCTTTAGAACGGATAAAAAAGCAGCATCCCGAAGCCCAGAAAATTTCTGTTTCATCATCGTATTGACCTTTATCTTCTTCTACATCATCAAAAACTCGTCCTCGACAATATGGATAACCCAGATTATCGATTAATCCACCAGCAGCTCCGGCAAATTCAAAATAATTTTTATTGTTGAATGATAAAATTTTAGGCTGAATAGCAGAAATCGATGAATCTTTTTCAAATAAATTTAAAACAGGTTCAATCCAGTTTTCGGTAACTTCGACATCGGAATTGAGTAAACAATAATATTCAGCTTCAATATGTTTTAAACCTTCATTATAACCTCCTGCAAAACCATAATTTTTATCGTTTTTAATAATTTTTACACTGGGAAAATTTGATTGTAAAAAATCAACTGAATCATCTGTTGAAAGATTATCAATCACATAAATATCAGTATTTTCAGAGTAGCGAATAACGCTTGGTATAAACTTTTCAAGCCAGTTTTTTCCATTCCAGTTTAATATGGCAACGGCAATTTTTTTTGACAATTACAGCTAAATTTTTTCAGAGTCGTATTGTTTTATAGAATCCTGATATTTCCATTTTCGGTGTGACCAAAGATAATTATCAGGACGCTTGTATAAAGTGTTTTCCAATAATTTATGGAATTTTTTCACAACTTCATGTTCCACGAATTTTTCACCGTCAGGATAAATTCTGTGATAGTTTACCTGATAAAAACCACGCTTCACCTTTTTCATTTCACAATAGATGAAAACAAGATCAAGTCTGGTCGCCAATTTATCATATCCTAAAAAAACTGGGGTTCTTTGATTAAGAAACTCCAAACCATAGGTTACACTCGCTGAATGTGGAGTTTGGTCTGCCACAAACATATAGGCCGAACTTCCGTTGTTTTTGTTTCTCAAAATATTTCGGATGACTTCATTCGCTTCCAATGCTTCATTTCCGAATTTGTTTCGCACCTTCTTCATCTGATTTTCCCAAAAATCACTGTTTACTTTTCTGTAAACCGGATGACAATGGTCTTGAGGGATAATTTTTGCAAAAGCATTGATCCACTCCCAGTTGAAAACATGGCCGGCAAGCATAATAATATTTTTACCTTCAGCTTTTGCTTCGTGAAAAACTTCTTGGTTAATATGTTGCATTCTTACCCGCGATTCCGTTTCAGAAATGCTGAAAGACTTCACGGTTTCCACTAAATAATCAGAGAAATTGCGATAGAATTTTTTCTTAATTTCTTCAAGTTCTTGTTCTGATTTTTCAGGAAAGGAATTTTTTAAATTTTGAGTGATTACATTTTTTCTGTAACCTACTAAGTAATAATTCAAAAAGAACATTATATCCGAAAAAATATATAATACTTTTAGCGGAAGCTTAGAGATCAGGTATAGTATTTTGATTAGGAAATTCATAAAACATGCAAATTTAGTGATAATAAAATTATGGTTCTATTTTTGCTTGTAATAAGTATTATTTTTTTACTTTTATGTTATGAAAAAATTGTCGTTGGTAGCTGTTTTGGCTCTAAGCACAATGGCTTGGGCTCAGACTACAAATAAACCTGTAGAAAGCAAAAATTCTGCAGATAAAGCATTATTGGTAAAATCGGATGCAGCAGAATTAGAAGCAAAGAAAAAATCTGCAGAAGAGAAGGCGAAATTACCAAAACCTTATGATCCGAAAGCAGATGCACAGGCAGATATTAAAAAGCTTGTGGCACAGGCTCAAAAAGAAAATAAGAAAATTTTAATTCAAGCAGGTGGAAACTGGTGTATTTGGTGCTTGAGATTTAATAATTTTGTTCAGTCTACACCAGAATTAAAAGAAATTGTAGATAAAAATTATCTATATTATCATTTAAATTATTCTCCGGACAATAAAAATGAAAAGACTTTTGCTCAATATATCAATGTGAAAGAACAACAATTTTATCCTTTCTTTATTATATTGGATAAAAATGGAAAGAAGATTCATGTTCAACAAAGTGAAATTTTAGAAGAAGGGAAAGGATATAGTAAAGAAAAAGTAAAGGAGTTTTTACAGAATGGAAAAATTCTTTAAAAAATATCCGTTTGACATGTCAAACGGATATTTTTTTAGCTAAAGAAATCTTTTAATCCAGCTTAATTTTTTCTCAGAATAGGGAGGATATTTAATATTGGGTTCGCCCCAAGTTGCTCTATCAAGAATCGCTTTTTGATGTGAAAAGGTTTCAAAACCGAATTTACCGTGGTAATTTCCAATTCCTGAACTTCCAACGCCTCCAAACGGAAGATTTTCATTTCCTAAATGCATCATGACATCATTGATACAACCTCCGCCGAAAGAAAGCTTTTGCTTGAAATTTTCTTTTTCTTCAGAGTTATTGGTGAATAAATAAGCGGCTAGAGGTTTTTCCAATTCTAAAATTTCATTCAAAACAAT
Source organism: Chryseobacterium sp. UBA6632 (assembly GCA_002455915.1). Taxonomy (GTDB): domain Bacteria; phylum Bacteroidota; class Bacteroidia; order Flavobacteriales; family Weeksellaceae; genus Chryseobacterium. Next base: position 6,065 of record DKLU01000434.1, on the reverse strand, counting down.
ATTAAAATTATTGAAGGAAATGACGGGTAAAATAGGTCCGAAAATCTCTTCCTGCATCACATCGTCTTCCCAATTGATATTCGTTAAAATGGTGGGTTCGATGAATAATTTTTCTCTATCAAAATTTCCTCCGAAGTAAATTTTATCTTTATTAATGAGCTTAATCAACCTTTCAAAATTCTTTTGATTAATAATTTTGGTGTAATGTTCTGAATTCGGTTCATATTTAAATTCCTGAATATATTTTCTCAGCATTTCCAAAAACTGCTCCTTAACGGATTCTTCAACTAATAAATAATCGGGAGCAACACAGGTTTGTCCGGTATTTAAAAATTTTCCCCAGACAATTCTTTTGGCAGCGACTTCAAGGTTTGCTTCTTTGGTAATAATTGCCGGAGATTTTCCGCCTAATTCTAAAGTAACTGGAGTTAAATTTTTAGCGGCAGCTTCGTAAACGATTTTCCCTACTTTTGTACTTCCGGTGAAAAATATCTTATCAAATTTAAGTTTTAATAATTCTGTGGTTTCATCAATTCCGCCTTCATAAGCATATAAATATTCAGGTGGGAAATTTTCATTGATGATTTTCACCATTGCTTTCATTGTATTTTCTGCAATTTCACTTGGTTTTAAAATACAACAGTTTCCCGCTGCCAATGCGGCAACGATAGGAGAAAATGCCAATTGGTAAGGATAATTCCACGCTCCAATGACCAGAACATTTCCTAAAGGTTCGGAATGAATTCTGCTTTTTCCAATTTGGTTTACCAGATTAGTTCGTACTTTTTTAGGTTTTGAAAGTGACTTTAAATTTTTCAGATAATAGTTGATATCATTTAAAATAAAGGAAATTTCAGTGGTGAAGGTATCAAATTTTGACTTTCCAAAATCCTTATAAATAGCTTCATATAAAAGATTTTCGTTTTGTAAAATCACATCCCGAAGTTTTTCAAGATACATTTTTCTGAACCGGATATTTTTCGTTTGTTGTGTTTTAAAAAAATCTTTCTGTTTTGATACAATTTCCTGAATTTCCATAAACCAAATTTCAGGAATTATAGCAAATTTTCTGCCTAAAACTTAGGGCCTGTTTAAAATCTTGGTTCAATATTTATTTTAAATTATCATGATCTTTTTTTTAACGCAAAGATTGTATGTCTCTCTGCATATTTTTAGATAGCAACGGCAAATGAATTTGCTTCACGAAGCTTGAAAATACAGCTTCATCAAATCAACTTGTTGATTCTTCTTTGCTAACTAGAATATACGTTGCTTTATATTAAAACTTTGCATAAGAAATAAGTTTTAGATAAAATCCTTATTAAAAGTAATAAAGGCAATACAAATAAAATTTAAACACGCTCTTACATAATATTTCTCACCGCAATTTTTACCGGATTATAAAGTAAAATCACCAATGCCGTAATTAACGCTAACCAGAATAATCCTGTGAAAATTTCCATATTAGAAAGCAAAATAGCCTGTGCATTGATTTTAGCTTTAAAAGCTCCAGCCGTCATCGATAAAGATTCGTTAACCGGAAGTTTTGCCATATTAGCTCCGAAAACCTGATTCCATTGTGAATAAAAAACTGGATTGGTATCTGTAAAATTTGAACTTATTGTATCCGAATGTTTCAACGTTAAAAATAACATTAAATTCTGCATCAAAGCATATCCGATGGCTGTTGTCCAGAATCTTGTTGCTGTTCCGACTGCCGTTGCGTTGGAGACGTATTGTTCCGGCATTCCTGCGATTAAAAAGAAAACCAAAGGGGTGAAAAGTAATCCTTGTCCGACGCCCTGGAGAAACAATGGCGGACAAATCGTTTGTAGTGTAGTGTCGGGATAAAAAGTGTAGGTAAACCAGGCACAATCAATCGCAAGAATCATAAATCCGGTAAAGAAAACCAACCGCGAAGATGCTCCTTTTGTAATACATAAAGCAGAAAGGAAAACTCCTAAAAGACTTCCCGCAACATTCCAGTACTGGATTTCTACGATATAATCCCAAGGCCATTTCCAGACTGTTGCCATAATGCTGTATACATTGTTAATAGAGGCTCTCAGAATATAAAAAATGAAAAACAGAATCACTCCGGCAATCAGATTTTTTGAACAGAAAACTTCAAAATGAAAGAACGGGCGAGGCTGATTTCTCTGTTTTAACATAAATAATCCTCCGAAAAGCAGAAAAATCAGAAAGCAGAAAATGATAATGTCAGATTCAAACCACATCAGTCTTTTCCCGTAAATTAAAGCATAACCGCCTGCCTGAAGACATCCCCAAAGCAAAAACCAGCTTGTAATATCCAGCTGATAGAGTGGTTTTTTAGGGAAAAATCTGTTTTTATTGAAGATCGCGAAAGCAATAATTAAAACAAAAACGTGAAAATAAACCATCATGAGGATCATGTGTTTAAAATCATAATCTTCAATACTCGATTTCATCAGAGAGGTCGTTAAAGTCCCACCGGTAAGAATAATCGTGTACATAAAAGTGTAGGCGATCTCTTTGGCATGCCTTGTTTTCAGCTCGGCGACAATCAGCGGAAGGAAAATGGCGCCTTCCATCACTCCGAAAACCCCTTCCAGAAAGCGGATCACCAAAATAATATGATAATCACTGGTAACAGAAAGTCCGTAGAGAATAAGAATGGAAACGGAAGACATGAGCAGCGTATAATATTTAACGCTGAAATACGCCATAAACCGCTGTATAACTAAAAGGGTAACCACAAATGTCCCGTACATCAAAATCATTAAGTATTGGATATCGTCTGAATCTACATCCATAAAAGAAGATGTGAAGGCGCTATTGGAATGCAAAAGCGACAACAACATCAAGTGGGGAAACAGCGCCAAAATAAGAAGCGGCAGTTTCAGCCATTGTGGTACCCATTTATGATAAACTGTATTATGTTGCATGATTTTCTTTAAAAAGCGAATCTATGATGATTGCCAATGGTATTTTGTATTAAATCTGTTTAAATTTTTTAGGAGCTTTTTCCCGCTTTCCACTGTATCTTTTTTATTACGGGCTCCGCTTCGCTGCGCCCGCAACAAAAAAGGATGCCGTTTCAATCGGGGCTAGGGTTGTGGTCGTTTCTACCAATATTTATCATTAAAAAGAGCTTGTCATTCCACATAAATCTCGGGTTGAATCTTTCCGATAGAATTCAAATACAATGTTTAGATTCCTACGGAATGACAAACTTGCTGGAAATATTTTCTTGAAAATTTAAACTGAATCATTATGAATAAAAAAAGCGAAAAGACAAAAAGGCAAGGTGTAAAAAAAGTAAAAGGTAAATGGCAAAAATGCAGAAGAAAAAATTTCGCAGATTCGCAATTTGCTATTTTGACTTTTCGCTAAAAAAATAATTTAATTTGAAAATTTGAAAATTCTTGGGTTGAAGATTACTCTCAAACCCTCCGACTCTCAAACTCTATATCTTCTTCGCACTCACCAGAACATTCATCCCGGAAAGTAGTTTTTCGTTGTTTTGGTTTTTATCAAGAATAATTTTAACCGGGAATCGCTGTTCTATTTTTACGAAATTTCCCGTTGCATTATCAGGTTTTACCAATGAAAACTGTGAACCTGAAGCCGGAGAAACCGAAAGTATTTTTCCTTTAAACTCTACGTCTGGATAAGCATCTGCCGTAATAATGACTTCTTTACTTTGGTCGATTTGTCCCAGTTGAGTTTCTTTATAATTCGCAATAATCCATTTTTCTTTGCTCACGATCTGCACCAAAGCCTGACCTTCCTTAATCAACTGACCTTCCTGAATGGTTTTCTTACCGACCCAGCCGTCGTAAGGCGCGGTAACCACCGTATAAGAAAGAAAAAGTTTAGCATTATTCAGGCTTGCAGAACTTTGCTGAATCTGACTTTTTACAGGGGCAACTTTCGTTTCCTGTTCGTTCACACTTGCTCTCACTGCATTTTTTTGTTGTTCCAAAGCTAAAAGATTGGCTTTTGCCTGTTCATAAGATGCTTTTACATTTTCAAATTGCTGCTCGGTGGCAGCATCTTCAGAAACTAAGTTTTTATATCTTTTAAAATCCTGTTCCGTTCTCCAGATATCGATCTTTGCTGAGGCAATTTTAGCGTCGATGATCTTTGTATCACTTGCTTTTGTGCTCACACCGCTTTCAATGGTATTGATGTTCTCTGAATTAGCATGAAGATTAGCTTCCGCCATTTTCACCTGATTAACGAATTCACGATTATCAATCACAATCAAAGTATCGCCTTTGTGAACAAACTGATTTTCGTTAAACTTAATGATTTTAATGAAACCTGAAACTTTACTTGAAACAGGCGTAATATATTGTTCGATCTGTGCGTCGTTGGTGGTTACATTTTTTCGGGAAAAAAGATAAAAGCTTACCATCCCTGTAATTCCGCTGATAATAAGGATCCACGCCAGTAAAGTAATCGTTTTGTTAATTCTTTTTTCTTTTCGTGTTAATTGCTTCTGTGCCATAGTTTTTATAAGTTTCCAATCGTGTATTGGAGTTGATAATATTTAAGTTGTCTGTTGATTTTTACGGAAATAAGGTTAGATTGAGCTTCTAAATAAGCATTATCGGCATCGATCAGTTCGGTGATTAAGCTTAATTTGTTAGCGTATTTTGTTCTTACAATTCTATAGTTTTCTTTCGCTTGGGTAATCGCTTCTTCTGAAATTTTTACCTTTTGATCGGTTTCTTCAAACTTTTTGTAAGCTTCGTAAACATTGTGTCTAATATTTTCCTCATTTTCTTCGATCTGAAGTTTGGCTAGGTTAATATTTTCCTTTGATTCCTGCATTTTGTATTTATTTTTATACAAATTTTCGATAGGATAGGTAAGATTCACGCCTAACATTCCCAAACGGTACGCATAAGGTTCGGGAGGGAAGAACATCATGTTTGGATATTTTAAAAAATATTCACCACCTGCGGTAATTTTCGGTAAATAATTCGCTTTTGTAATTTTCTGATCTAATTCTTTTAACGAAAGGTTTTTGTTTGCCATTTTAACCGATTCGTTTTTATGCAAGGCGGTTTCTGTTAATTCGTCTATATAAGGAATTTCTGCATTTTCTGAAATTAAATCTTCCGTATCCACGTGCATTTCCTGAGTTTCGGGAAGGGAAAGAATAGTTTTCAGTTTGTGTTCTGCAATCTGAATGTCATTATCCAGCTCCGTCCAGCTCATTTTATGATTGGAAAGCTGTAAAGATGTTCTCAACACTTCATTTACGGTTACCACACCGTTTGCTTTTAGAGATTTAACCTGTTTAATGTTGACAGAATCTTCTTTCATTTTATCATTAATCAGATTTTGCTGCTCTTTTAAATGATGAATCTGAAGGAAAGCGGTAATGATTTCCATTTTCAGCTGTCTTTCGTCTAAATGCGTTTTTAATGAAGAAATTTCAGTGTCAATAGCTGCTTTTTTCTCCGTATTTTTTATTTTCCCACCCATATAGACAGGAATTGACGCTGATAAGGTGAAATCATACATCCCGTTGATGATGTTGTACTTTGTCGCTTTTGAAAAAACGCCGCCTTCGTGCTGGAAAAGATTAGTAACCTGATTGTAGCTTGTATGGAATTCAATGTCCGGAAGTTTTTCCATTTTAAGATCTTTCTCTTTGGTTTCGGACATTTCGTTTTTTAAATGGCTTATTCTAATGTTTTTATTATTCTTTAAGCCGATCTCTATAGCCTCCTGTAAGGCGAGATGTTGAAAATCTATCACTTGTGATTGTAAATTAAAGCTTATCAATAATAAGCACAACGCTATGCACTGATATTTGCATGCGTTAAATATCATATTCATAATTAAATTAAAGGTTTTTTGCTAAATTGATTTTGATAGTGCAAAGTTACGCGGTGTTATAGAAGACTCTATTTATTAAAACAGAAAAAGATTTTATCATTTACGCCAAAATGAAATTTTCTTATTATCTTTATTTTATGAATAACAGTCATTTTGGAGCCGTTGAAGAGGACGATGCCGAATTTTATATTTATAACGTTCTGAAAGGAGGGATTAAAACCGATGTT
>DKLU01000269.1 GCA_002455915.1 Chryseobacterium sp. UBA6632 | reverse complement strand
AACGTAGTAAAGAACTCTGGAAAATAAGAAGAAATATTCCGTTAGTTCCTTTGGATCAGCCTTATCAGAGAGGTTTTGTAAGATTTTTTGTCGTAAGAGACGATGTGAAACGTTCCAAAGATGGCGATTTCTTCCAAGGAATTTTAGATAAAATCAATACAAAGATGTACTCAGAAACCCGAAAATTCTTAAAAAAGAAAAGAAAATTCGGACGAAGAATATATGTTGAAAGAGAGCAGAAATTGGCTCGACTTTCAACACATCAATGGAACGATCCCAAGTTGGGATTAACAACCCGGGAAAGACAATATTTTCTAAAAAGAGAAGATTATTGTCCGATCAAAAAGAGATATAATATTTACTACGAATTCATCGAACCATGGAGATTTGTATTGAGAATAAAACCAAACATGGTCACTCATTACAAACCATTGAACTCCGATTTAGAAAAAGAAATTGATGAACTCGATTCATTTTTAGGTAGGCATAAAATTGTGGGAATTATTCATAAAAAGATATATGGTAAACCCAATCCGTGGAAAGATAGATACAAACGTGATCCGCTGAACAGCAGAAAATGCGTTCGCTACAAAATGTCTGCGACAGAGATTGCAGAAAATTCAGAGGATGGGAATATCCTCCAATTTTAAAACAAAAACAATGGGAAATTTAAAACTTAAAGGAAAAGATATATTAAAAATAGGCTATCCAAACAATCAGAGTGTAAATATCGCTTTGGAAGTCATGAAAAGAAATTTTGCAACGAAAAATATTCATCATGTGAAATCTCTTTTAAAGGAAATTCTGCAAAATCCAGAACAATTCGAAAAAGATTTAACGTTCGGACAAATCGCAGAAGCTTTGCTTTCATCCAAGAAAACTGAAAAAAGAATGCTTAATACAAACAGAGCGACTTTTAATATTTTCGGAACTCAAATTTCGGATGAAGCAAAAAACCAGCTGTACACCGCTTTGAAACTTCCAATTTCAACGCAAGGCGCTTTAATGCCCGATGCACATAGTGGTTATGGACTTCCAATTGGTGGTGTTTTGGCTGTAGAAAATGCTGTAATTCCTTACGGAGTCGGGATGGATATCGGTTGCAGAATGAGCCTCAGTATTTTGGATACCCCTATTTCATATCTTGACGGAGCGAGAGATAAATACGAAAAAGCTCTTGCCGAACATACCAAGTTCGGAATGTATGAAACACATAAATCTCACGTCGATCATGAAATTTTCGATAGAGATACTTTTGATTTAATTCCAATTTTAAGAAGATTAAAAGGAAAAGCCATCAAGCAAATGGGAAGTTCCGGTGGCGGAAATCACTTTGTGGAATTCGGAGAAGTGGAAATCACGGAAGAAGACGAACAAATCGGACTTCCAAAAGGAAAATATCTCGGAATTCTTTCGCACAGCGGTTCGCGCGGATTGGGTGCGGAAATCGCTCAATACTATTCAAGAGTGGCGACAGAACAATGTCCGTTGCCGAAAGAAGCACAACAATTTGCCTGGCTGGATTTAAGCACTCACCTCGGATTGGAATATTGGACGGCGATGAATTTAGCGGGTGATTACGCTTCGGCTTGTCACGACGATATTCACAGAAGATTGGTGAAAGCGGTCGGAGGAAGAGTGAAAGCCAGAATCGAAAATCACCACAATTTCGCATGGAAAGAAATTCACAACGGAAAAGAAGTGATTGTTCACAGAAAAGGTGCTACTCCAGCTAATGAAAATGAATTGGGAATGATTCCCGGTTCAATGACGGCAAAAGGTTTCATCGTTCGCGGAAAAGGAAATCCGGATTCTTTGAATTCGGCTTCACATGGCGCAGGAAGAGCGCATTCAAGAGGAGAATGCCGAAGTCTTTTTACCCAAAATGACATCAAAAAAGAATTAAAACTCAAAAATGTAACGTTAATGGGCGGAAATGCGGAAGAAGCACCAATGGCGTACAAAGACATCAACGAAGTGATGAACGCGCAAAGTGAATTGGTCGATATTCTCGGAACTTTTCAACCTCGAATTGTGAGAATGGATAGATAAATTGGTTGATAGGTTATAGTTGTTGGTTGATGGATTTTAACCAGCAACTATCAACTGTCAACAATCAACAGAAAATCAAAAAAATGGGAGCACCACATAACATAAAAAGATACGGTGAAGTCTGGCCGGAATTTAGGATTCAGCACGGACTGGAAATTTTAGAAAAATTAAAAAATAAAATAATCATTTCAGGAGGTTGGGCGTGGCATTTTATGTCTGAAATCGGACATACGGAATACAAACACGCTCATGACCACAAGGATATTGATGTTTTTGTAAAGAAAGAGAATGTAGCTGAGGTTGTTATAATTCTTCAGCAGGAAGATTTTCAGAAAGTCTGGACGAGATACGATCATCTTCCAAGCGAAGAAAATTTTCGCAGATATGAGAAAACAATTGAAATGGAAAACGGAAAATTTCACAGAATTACGATTGATTTCTTTGAGAAAAACGATCTGGAAACTGTCGAAGCAAACGGATTTACGGTGGTGAAGCCTGATGTTTTGCTTTCGTTTTACAGAAATATCCATTCCAGTGATAAATGTTGGGCAGTAATGGCGGCAAAAGAATTATTGGAAAAAGGAATTGATCCGGTTGGTCATCCGAAATTAAGCGAAATGCCAAAAATAAACTGAAATGAAAAAAAGATATAAACAGGAACATTTTGGTTACCACGAAAGCATTCTCGTAGTCTGTCCGGATTGCGGAGAAGATGCACTTGTAAAAAATGAACATAGCTATAAAACGGCAACATTAGAGTGTAATCATTGTGATTTGCGAAAAAAAGGATTGGATTTAGTGGTTTACAAAGTGTTTGTAAAGTTAAATTGTCCGGTTTGTGCGCATCCGATTCGTTACGAGCAAGGTAATTTGAAAGAAAAACCTAAGAATGTTATTGTAAAATGTGATGAATGTGAATCTTCTTTTCAAATTCAACCAAAATCAGAGAAATATTTCAATAGTTCAATAAAAGAAGAAGGCTTGATTCATGACCCGATTTTTGGTTGTGGATATTATTTTCAGGAAGATTTTAAAGGAAAATTATTTTGGGCAAGAAATCGGGAACATCTGTTGGAAATGGAAAATTATGTTTCCTCAGACTTGAGAACAAGATTACCGTACCGAATGCGAATGGTAGAAAGATTACCAACATTTATTAAAGAAGCCAAAAACAGAGAGGCGATTTTAAAAATTTTACAAAAATGGAAAAACTCATACAAATAACCTCAGGAAGAGGACCTTTGGAATGCCAATGGGTCGTTGCCAAAGTGCTGAAAACATTCCTTGAGGAAGCAAAAAATAATAATATAGACTATGAAATCATCCATCGTGAAAATGGAGATGAAAATCTGACTTTGAAATCTGTAACGTTGCTTTTAAAATCAAAAAATATAAATGAATTTTTAAAAACATGGTTGGGAAGTATTTGCTGGACAGGAAAAAGTACTTTCCGGAAACTTCATAAAAGAAGCAACTGGTTTATTGGAGTTTTTGAACTTGAAGGTTTGGACAAGATTCAATTTGATGAAAAAGATATTCAGTTTCAGACAACAAGAAGTCAGGGAAGTGGCGGGCAGAATGTGAATAAAGTGAATACAGCCGTTCGTGCGACTCATATTCCGACGGGGCAAAGTGTTTTCGTGCAGGATTCACGTTCGCAATTGGAGAATAAGAAACTTTCGATTACAAGATTGAAGGAAAAGGTTTTGGAACAGAATATTATTCAACTTCAAAAAAGAATGCAGGAAACGTGGAACAACCATCTGAATGTTCAGCGTGGAAATCCGGTTCGTACTTTTTCCGGAACAGATTTTAAAAAGAATTATCAGGAAAAATCTTTCAAAAAACAGAGAAATCAACTCAAAATCGATTTAAAAAACTACAAAAATGACCTTAACTAAAAATAAATATTACTTCGAAGCTTTGGATAATTATCCTTATAGTCTTCCGGAATGTTTGGAAGCATTGAATTATGCGTTGTCTTACGACCCGGAAGACGCAGACAGCCTTTGTTTGACGGGAAGAGTTTACAGCGAAATGCTTTCTGATTACGAAAAAGCAAAGCTATATTTTGAAGAAGCCATGCTGTATGATGTCAATAATCTTAATACTCCCCAGTATTATATCAAATGTCTTTTGGATAACGAAGATTTTCATGAAGCGGCAAGATTAATCGAATATGCATTAAAAATTAAAGGGATTGACAAGGCTACAATATGGTTTTACAGATCCCTGCTTTCCGAAAAAAGAGGAAGTTTAAAGAATGCATTGAAATTTCTGGACGAATCTGCAAAGTATTGTTTCACAGAATATAGTTTGAATGTAGTAAAGGATCGTAAGAAATTTGTAAAATCTAAAATGCCAAAGAAAATAAAATCCAAAAAAAAGAAGGAGGTTAAATAAATCTCCTTCTTTTATATTATTTAAAAAATTATTTCTTATTCGCAGAAATCAGATAATCATAAACCATTTGATGCTGATCATCTGTTAATTTAGCTTTAGGAGCCATTCTCGCTAAAGTTTTTATCCAACCCTGATCATCATGCTTTGCAGGATCAGGAAGCTTGTGACACTTGTTGCAAGAGTTCTCAAAAACAGTTTTTCCCTGAGCGATTTGTTCAGATGAGGTATACTTTGGACCGGTGACAGCCACACTTTTGGGTCCGCAAGAAGCCATAAACGCAGACACGATAATCATACCTAAAATCAATTTTTTCATAACAATATTTTTAGAAAAGGTTTATTTCTTCACAGAAACAACATAATCATAAACCCATTGATGTTGCTCATCCGTAAGTTTAGCCTTCGGAGCCATCGAATTCATGATACCTACCCATTGTACCGAAGTGTGAGCCATTGGATCGGGTAATTTATGACATCTGCCACAAGAGTTTTCGAAAATCGTTTTTCCTTGTGCTATTTGCTCGGCTGTAGACGTTGCAGATCCTATCGGAGCTGTCGGGGTAGATGATTTTGATGTACAAGATGCTAATAAAACAGCTGTAAATGATGCTACAGCGATTATCTTTTTCATGTTTCTTATTTTGATTGATAACAAATGTAACAAATTCCCTTTCTCATTGATAAATTGAGACTTAATTTAGAAGAAGTATAAATATGAATGGGCGAAGGCAAATTTTCTCAAACTCCCTATTTTTTTAGAAGCTATTTCCCGCTTTCCGCACTCGCTATTTTCTGAGTTTCGGCTCGGCGGCTTCGCTAGTCTTGGTCGGAAGA
>DKLU01000437.1 GCA_002455915.1 Chryseobacterium sp. UBA6632 | reverse complement strand
TTATTTTATTGATTGTTATCGGATTGACTATTTGGTTTTTAATCATTAAAAGCAGGAATAAAGATCTTAAAAAGCAGTTCGATTTTTTTGAAAAACAAAAGAAGTGGGAAAAATCACATGCGGAAATTTTAATTAAAAAAGAATCTGATGTGATTGAAAAAACGACTGATAAAGATTCTAACAAAATCTCTAAAGAAAAAGAGGAAGAAATTCTTCAAAAACTGGAAGAATTTGAACAATCTGATCGTTTTTTGAACAAAAACATGTCACTTTCAACACTTTCTGCTCAAATGGAAGTGAATACAAAGTATCTTTCTGAAGTTATTAACAATCATAAAGGCAAAAATTTCAACGGATATATTAATGAACTCAGAATCAACCACATTGCTCATTTATTAAAATCGAACCCATCATATCTTAATTATAAAGTGAGTTATCTTGCCGAAATCTCAGGATTTTCTTCTCACAGCGCCTTCACAACGGTTTTTAAATCTGTTACAGGCATGTCTCCCAACGTTTATATTCAGGAAATCAGTAAAAACAGAAATTTATGAAATTCAGGCAAAACATTTTCTTTTTTATATTTCTGTTGGGGCAATTTTCGATTTCTGCACAGGAAATTTCTTTTGATTCCGCAATGAAAAAAGCGCGATTGGAGATTTACGATTGTCCGGATAAAGCTATTTCTATTTCAAAAAATTTACTTGAAAAAGAGAAAAACGTTAAAAATATTACGGCAATTTATATGTTGCTTTCTACAGCAAATATTGCGAAAAGGGATTTTGACGAATCTTTAAAATTCATCTTAAAAGCTAAAGAATTTGCTCAGAGAACAACGGATCTGAAAACACAGGCAAGCGTTTTGGTTTCGGTAGCGATTCAATATCAACAGATGGAACTTTTCAGCAAAAGCCTGGAAACTTTAAACGAAGCCGATCTTTACCTGACGAAACTTCCTGATGATTTATTTGAAAAGCAAGTGGAAATTGCCCGCAGCTATGCCATTCGTGGAATGATTTATAAGAGCCAGTCGAATTCTGAAATTGCCCTCGAAAAATTTTTTATAGCTATTAAAAATTTTGAAAAAGTAAAAGACAAAAAAGCAACATTTGCTAACGTGAGCGTGGTTTATTATAATATTGGCTATTGTTATTTAAATCTTCAAAAAATTGCTTTAGCCAAAGAAGCTTTTGAAAAATCTATAGAATATGCGCAGAAAAATAAAGCTAAAAGTCTGGAAGCCTTCGCATTGAAAGGAATGGCGGAAGTTTATAAGCAAAAACGTGAGAATTCTACCGCGTTGGAACTTTTAAAAAAAGCAGAAGATCTCTGCAAAAACACCAACGATTTGATTTTGAATGAAGGCATTTTCAAGGAAATGGCAGATAATTATCTGGCGACCGGAAAGTCGCAACTGTATCAGCTTTACAATAAAAAATATTTTGAAATGCGCTTCAAAAGGGAGCAAAATGAGCTAAGTTCTATCAACCAAGCTGTTGATAATCACAATAATGAAACTTTAAAGAAAAAAGAAGATCTAAAAAATCATTATCATTTTATTACTTTTTGTATATCTATAATTTGTATTGTGATTGCAAGCCTTATCCTCTTTTTTATATTGAAATTAAGGAAAGAAAATCGAGGTCTTAAACAAAAGATTCAGCAATTAATAAAGCAACAACAATAGCAGACTACCATTTTCTCTGGAATATAAATTACAAATTATCTTTTAATTACATGTATTTTTTCAACCAAAAACTGTTAAAAATGCACGAATGATTAGGCGAATATTAATTGTATGCAACATTAGTTGTTTATCAACATTCTGATCAAGAACTTTACCCGTCTATAATCCAAATCATAAACACACACAGGAATGAAAAATTCAATTACCCAATGGCTAGGTGCTTTATTGTGCCTTTGCCTTTCAGCTGCTGCATTCAATGCACAAACGGTTTACACGAACATTTATGACGGCGTTACCTACACGTCTCCCCATCCCTACAATTTAAATATTGTTTACTTTGTACCTAATGATGTCCCTTTAGATCCTACGTACAAGACAAGAGTAAGCAAATTGATGCTCTATGCACAAAGTTATTATAAGGATTACATGATCAAAAACGGCTTCGGAGCTAAAGAATTCGGGCTCTTCAAATCTAAAACAGATCCGAATATTGTTAAAATAATAGTCATTAAGGGCGCTCTTCCACATACTGCATATACGTATGCAGATTCAAGTAAAGAATCACAGGAAATTGGAGCCTATTTTGCGAGTAATCCATCTCAAAAAACAAGTAGTCATACACTGGTTCTTACAGCATTGCTAAATATTAATGCTTCCAATGTTCCTTTTTATGGATTAGGGAGAACCGCTTACGGATTAGATTATCCCGAATTTGATTTACAATATTTAAATAATCCCGATATATATGGGCAAAGGGTTCGTTCAGGGTTAGGAGGATTACTTCATGAACTTGGACATGGTATCAATCTTCCCCACAGTCGCCAAACCATTACTGAATACAACAATCCTAACCAAGGGATGAATCTTATGGCTTTAGGTAATCAAACATTTGGAAAATCTCCTACATTTATTAATAGTGCAGGATCAGCAATATTGAATACCTGCCAAATTTTCGCAAACGTACCCGGAAATTATTACAATGGAAATGATACAAAAATAACAAGTTTGAATGCTTCATTTTCTAACGGCAAACTCCATATTTCTGGCACATTTTATTCTAACAGAGTAGTAACTGGTGTTAATATTTATCAAGATCCTCATGCAACACCAAATACAAGTGCTAATAACCGCACTGCATGGTCTGTGAAACCTTCGGGTAATAGTTTCAGCATAAGTATGCCTAAAAGCGAACTATTATTACCTTCACAAACCGTTTATAATTTACAGTTTGAAATTATTCTAGAAAACGGAGAATATGCTTTTTTCTCATATCCTTTTAATTATAGTGAAGGTATTCCGGATATTATGAATGCAGCCTGCGTTGGAGGTACTATTAAAGTAACCACTCCTCTCACGGGAACAAATTGGCAGTGGCAGTATCAAAATACAAATGGGACATGGAGCAATTATCCAGACGGAACTGTAAATGGCTACGCCACATTTTCGGGAACTAAAACGAATGTAATGACCGTTTCTAATATTTCAAAAGCATATATTAACAACCCAAATACAGTACGAGCAGCAATAAAACAGGCGGACGGAACTACAAAATATTCCTCACCGCAAGTATGGAGAGTATACGGGATAAATACACAACCTGTTTCCGCATCGGCGTGCGTAGGAGGATCGTTACAGTTAGCTGCTTCAGCAAAAGGAATCGCTTATCAATGGCAGTTTCAAAATGCGGACGGTACATGGAGTAATTATCCTGAAAAAACAGTCACGGGATATGCTACTTTCTCAGGAACCAGAACTCCTACCATGACAGTTTCCAATATTTCATCCTATTACGCCAGTCATCCCAATCAGGCAAGGCTTGTTGTCTATGGTTTAAATGGCTGCTATACCGCATCTAATACTGTGACATGGAAAGCTAATAATTGTAGTAAAGCACGAATAGCAGACGCTTCCGAAAAGCAATTAG
>DKLU01000403.1 GCA_002455915.1 Chryseobacterium sp. UBA6632 | reverse complement strand
GCGGGAAATAGCTTCAAAAACTATTTGCTATCTTGAGCTCCGAAAACTTTCTGTAAAATACTTGTGGTTCTCATTGCCGGCGTGTTTCTGATGCCACTTTCTTTATCAGCCACCATTTTGAAAACACCGTTGATGGTTTCCGTAGTTACGTATTCATTAAGGTCTGTGGTTACCGCTTGCCCCGTTAACATATTATATTTTGAAATCAGGCCTTTCCAAACTGAATCTGCACCTACTTTTCCCAGTGAAGCCTTTACTTTGGGTTCAAAAGCCGTAAATAACTGAGTTTGGGTTTTCCCTTGCAGATAATTGGTCGCTGCATTATCGTTGCCTAAAAGAATGTTTTTTGCGTCTGTGATCGTCATAGAGGTAATCGCGCTGGTAAAGATCGGAGTAGCTTCTGTTACTGCATCTTCCGCAGCTCTGTTCAGTAATTTTACGCCTTGATCTGCCAGACTTCCTAAACCAACTGAGCGTAAAGTAGCATCTACTTTTCTTAATTTTTCGGGCATTAAAATTTTCACGGCTTCATTCTTCAGGAAACCATCAGTCACACCTAGTTTTTTCACTCCTTCATTTACGCCCATGCTCAAAGCCTCTTTTAATCCCGATGAAATCTGAGTTGATGTTAAACTTCCCAAATTGATAGGTGATGTACTTGTAGAAGTTTTTGTAGGTGTTGTAGAGGTGGTTGTTCCTTTTACAGGAGTGTTGAGGTCGATGCCTGTTTTATCTTTTACCGTAGATTTTATTACATCAAAAAGCTGCGCTTGTGTTGAAACTGAAAATAGTAATCCGCTAACCAATAAAATCGTTTTTCTCATAAGATATTTTTGCAAATTTAGATGTTTTCTGATGCAAAAAGTTAAATTGTTTACAGAAGTTTTCATAAAATAATTATATTAGCTAAAACCTAATCCGAACCAATGATACGCGCTATTTTAATATTTTTTGTATTGCTTTCAAATACAATTTTTTCGCAGAATAAGTTGAATTTAATTCCTTATCCCCATAATGTGAATATAAATGAAGGAAATTTTACACTTCCCGAAACATTTATACTTAATAGTGAATTACCTAAAAATGAAACTGAATACTTTAAAAAAAGGTTAAGTTCAGACCTGAAATTTAAAGAATCTAATAAGTCAGACGCTAATTTGGTGTGTTCTCAACTGCCAAAATCAGGAAAATATGAACAGAATGATGAGTTTTATAGCTTAGAAATCACTCCAAAACAGATTCAGATAAAATCTTATACAAAGCAGGGATATTTTTTAGCATTACAGACGTTAATACAATTAATCCAAAGTAATCAAAAAGATAAAAAAATTCCTGCGGTAAAAATTGAAGATCAACCGAAGTTTGCCTGGAGAGGAATGCACTTAGACGTTTGTCGTCATTTCTTCACTGTGGAAGAAGTGAAGCAGTATATCGACTATTTAGCAATGTATAAACTGAATACTTTTCATTGGCATTTAACAGACGACCAAGGTTGGAGAATTGAAATTAAAAAATATCCGAAATTAACGACTGTTGGTGCAAAACGTAAAGAATCGATGATCGGAGCGTATGTAGACAATACATTTGACGGAAAACCTTACGGACCTTATTTTTATACACAGGATCAAATTAAAGATGTGGTAAAATATGCAACAGAAAGACATATCACGGTTGTTCCGGAAATCGAAATGCCGGGGCACGCTTTGGCGGCTTTAACGGCTTATCCTGAATTGGCCTGTACGAAAGGTCCTTTTGAACCAGCTACAAAATGGGGAGTTTTTGATGACGTTTTTTGTCCGAAAGAGGAGACTTTCAAATTTTTAGAAAACGTTTTGGATGAGGTGATTGCGCTTTTTCCTTCAAAATATATTCATATTGGTGGCGATGAATGCCCGAAAACAAGATGGAAAGAATGTGCGCATTGTCAGGAATTAATTAAAAAATATAATCTAAAAGATGAACACGGTTTGCAAAGTTATTTTATCCAAACGATTGAAAAATATGTTAATTCAAAAGGTCGAAAAATAATTGGTTGGGACGAGATTTTGGAAGGTGGATTGGCTCCCAATGCAGCTGTCATGAGCTGGACAGGAATAAAAGGTGGAGTAGAAGCTGCAAAATCAGGACATTTTGCGGTGATGACGCCGGGTTCTTATTGCTATTTTGATCATTATCAGGGAGATCCTCAAACAGAGCCTCTTGCTTTTGGAGGTTTTACGCCTTTAGATAAAGTATATTCTTATAACCCGATTCCTGAGGAGTTGAATGCGGAGCAGGCTAAATATATTTTGGGAGTTCAGGCAAATCTTTGGACAGAATATATTCTTGATTTTAAAACAGTTCAATATCAAGTTTTTCCAAGAATGATGGCGCTTTCGGAAGTAGGTTGGGGTACTTCGGATTCTAAAAATTATAAAGAATTTGAAGGTCGTGTTATCAATCAATTCAAATTGTTGGATAAAATGGGCGTTAATTATGCGAAAAGCATTTATAATGTTACCGGAAAAGTAATTTCAGCTACTCATGGGATTTCTTATGAACTTTCAACTTCGCAAAATCCAAACGGGATTCGTTATACTTTAGACGGAACAAATCCGATTGCAAATTCTCAGACCTATCAAAATCCGATTCCTGTGTCAAAATCAATGACTATAAAATCTGCTTATTTTGAAAATGGTGAATTAAAAAGTGCGGTTTCTTCACAGGAATTTATAACATCAAAAACGACAGGAAAAACCATTACTTTGGAACAGCAACCCAGTGAAAATTATTCTTTCGGTGGCGCATTTACCTTAATTGATGGAATTGTCGGAAATGTAAAGCAACTGGGAAAAACATGGCTGGGCTTCCAGGGAAAAGATGTGGTGGCAACGATTGATTTAGGACAGAAAACTCAGTTTTCAGAAGTATACTTTAATACTTTAGATAATAAAGGAAGCTGGATTCATTTTGCTAAATCGGCTCAGGTTTTTGTGTCTGATGATGGAAAGAGCTTTAAAATGATTAAAGAAATTGGAAAAGATGAAATTCTGGCAGCGAAAGGAAAAATTAAACTCAATGTTGGAAATCAAAATATAAAATATCTTAAACTCAAAATAGAGAATGCGGGAATAATTCCGGCAGGAAATCCGGGAGCAGATTCAAAAGCTTGGCTTTTTGTTGACGAAATTGGAACTCTATAAAATTAAAGGTTGTATGTTTAATGTTCAAAATTTAAACATAGGACTTTACCTACTTTTCTTTAAACCTTGAACCTTGAACAAAGAACTTTAAACCTTAAACTTAAATGAACTCAAGAAGAAAATTTCTTAAAAATACAGCATTGGCATCTTCCGCCTTATTGTTGAATCCGTTGGATTTACTGGCTAAAGATTTGCCTGAAAACGAAAATAAAACGATCAATAAACCAATCGTTCTTTCCACCTGGAACTTTGGTTTAAAAGCGAACGAAGAAGCCTGGGCGATCCTTGGAAAAGGCGGAAAGGCTTTGGACGCGGTGGAAAAAG
The DNA here is from genome assembly GCA_002455915.1 of Chryseobacterium sp. UBA6632. Classification (GTDB taxonomy): domain Bacteria; phylum Bacteroidota; class Bacteroidia; order Flavobacteriales; family Weeksellaceae; genus Chryseobacterium. The sequence continues at coordinate 819 of DKLU01000403.1, read as the reverse complement.
GCGTTCGTTTGGTTGAAAATGATCCGACGGAAAGAAGTGTAGGCTACGGCGGCCGTCCTGACCGAGACGGAAAGGTGACGTTGGATGCCTGTATTATGGATGAAAACTACAATATTGGTTCGGTGGCAGCTTTGGAACATATTAAGAACCCTATTTCTGTGGCAAGGGCGGTAATGGAAAAAACACCTCACGTGATGTTGGTGGGAGACGGAGCTTTACAGTTTGCCGTTTCTCAAGGTTTTAAAAAGGAAAACATTTTAACTGCCGAATCCGAAAAAGAGTGGAAAGAATGGCTTAAAGACAGTAAATATCAACCCATTGTCAATATCGAAAATCACGATACGATTGGAATGATTGCTTTGGATGCACTGGGAAATCTTTCAGGAGCCTGTACAACGAGCGGAATGGCCTTCAAAATGCACGGAAGAGTAGGAGACTCGCCAATCATCGGAGCGGGTTTATTTGTTGATAATGAGGTAGGTGCAGCGACAGCAACTGGGCACGGTGAAGAAGTCATCAGAACCGTTGGAACTCATTTGGTTGTTGAATTAATGAGACAAGGTAGAAATCCGCAACAGGCTTGCAAAGAGGCGGTTGAAAGGATTGTAAATATTACAAAAAGAAGAAATAAAAATCTAAAAGATATTCAGGTTGGTTTTATTGCGATTAATAAAAAAGGGGAATATGGTTCGTATTGTATTCAGGACGGATTTAATTTTGCGGTGTATGACCAAAAAGGAAATCGCCTCGAAAAACCTGAGTTTGCTTTGAAATAATGTTTAAAGAAATTAGAAATTAGAAATTAGAAATTAGAAATTA
>DKLU01000400.1:4741-9106 GCA_002455915.1 Chryseobacterium sp. UBA6632 | reverse complement strand
ACAAGAAAACTTCAATTTTAGCTCCTGTTTTTTCTTTGTTCCCATACAAACGAGCAGGGAAAACCTTAGTATTATTAAAGATAAATAGATCTTTCTCGTCGAAATAATCAACCACATCTTTGAATAATTTGTGCTCAATTGTTTGGGTTTTACGATCAAGAACCATTAATCTTGCTTCGTCTCTGTGCTCAGAAGGGTGTTCTGCTAGTAATTCTGCAGGAAGGTCGAAATTAAAATCGGATGTCTTCATTTTTTAAATTACGGTTTAAAAATTATAAAATTACAAGGTGTAATTTTCGAGGTGCAAATATACGACATTCGATACCCCTTTGTCAAGTATTATTTAACATAAATAAAAAACCGTGATATTACGGTACTTTTCAACGGTAAAAAAAGCTATTTTTGAGACAGAAAATATTACACTTATGAGCAAATATTCAATTGAATCATTCGTAAACGAAACAAAAGAAAATCCACAAAAAAGAGATTATTTTGAACTGGAAAAGCCTGCTTTGCTGGAAATTAATCTCAACAACCAATATGTTTGGACGAAAACCGGAAGCATGGTAAGCTACATCGGAGACATCAAATTCGAAAGACAGGGAATGCTTGCCGGCGGATTGGGAAATTTGTTGAAAAAAGCAATCAGCGGAGAAGGTGCAAAGCTGATGAAAGCGGAAGGAACCGGGAAATTGTATGTTGCCGACGAAGGTAAAAAAGTAAGAATTCTTTATTTAAATAACGAATCTGTTTGTGTAAACGGAAACGATGTTTTAGCACACGAGCAAAGTATAAAAAGTGACATCACCATGTTAAAAAGCATTGCCGGAGTAATGTCTGGCGGACTTTTTCAGGTTAAACTTTCCGGAACAGGACACATTGCGATCACCACTCACGGTGAACCATTGACATTGATGGTAACTCCGGACAGTCCGGTTTTTACAGATCCAAATGCAACCGTTGCTTGGTCTGGAAATTTAAGTCCTGAACTGAAAACCAATGTTTCTCTTAAAAGTTTAATAGGAAGAGGAAGCGGTGAAGAGTTTCAAATGAAGTTTTCAGGGAATGGTTGGGTTCTTATTCAGCCGTATGAAGAGGTTTATCGCCTAGAAAAGTAATTTATTTTTTATCATATAAAGACTATTTCACTCTTGAAATGGTCTTTTTTTTATTTTAAAATGTAAATATTTTATTCATAAAAATTAATTTATTCAACTTTATTCACTTTTTCATTTCGATAATAATATTTCAATATCTTTACTAAAAACAAAACATAAAGATGACGACACGTAGAGATTTCATTAAAACAACAGCATTGGCAAGTTTTGGTGCTCTTGTTTTACCCAGTTCATTATTTTCATATTCTAAAGGTTTCGCAGCAGATAAAAAAGTTCGTGTAGGCTTCATTGGTGTAGGCTTGCGAGGTCAGGAACACGTAAAACTTTTAGCGAAAAGAGATGATGTGGAAGTGGTGGCATTTGCTGATCCCAGTAAAATAATGCTGGCTGCATCTCAAAAAATCCTGAAAGACAATAATAAAGCAGCTGCCAAAGAGTTTTCAAACGGAGAATATGATTACCGAAACCTTTTAAAGCTTAATATTGATGCCGTAGTGATTGCAACCCCTTGGGAATGGCACCTTACACAAGGTGTCGAAGCGATGAAAGCTAAAAAAATTGTAGGAATGGAAGTTTCCGGAGCGATAAAACTGGAAGATTGCTGGGAATTTGTAAAGGCTTATGAAGAAACAAAAGTTCCGATTTTTATGATGGAAAATGTTTGTTACCGACGAGATATTATGGCAGTTTTAAACATGGTTCGTAAAGGAATGTTCGGAGAATTGGTTCATGGAAGGGGCGGTTATCAACACGATTTACGCGACGTTTTATTCAATGATGGAATTACACCTTACAAATCAGGGGTAGAATTTGGTGCAAAAGGTTTCAGCGAGGCAAAATGGCGTACTGAACATTATGTAAAAAGAAATGGCGAACTCTACCCTACCCACGGGCTCGGGCCTATTGCTATGACGATGAATATTAACAGAGGAAACAGATTAACCAGACTTTCTTCATTCTCATCAAAAGCGGTCGGTTTGCATAAATATATTGTGGAACATCCGAAAGGTGGCGAAAATCATCCGAATGCAAAAGTGAAATTCAATCAAGGTGATATTGTGACCACACAAATTGCCTGTGAAAATGGTGAAACCATACTTTTAACGCATGACACGAGCCTTCAAAGGCCTTACGATTTAGGTTTCCGAGTTCAAGGAACGGAAGGAATCTGGCAGGATTTCGGTTGGGGCGATTTTAATCAGGGGCATATTTATTTTGAAAAAACCATGAATCACACCCACAAATGGGACAATTCTGAACAATGGTTAAAAGACAACGACCATCCGATGTGGAAAAAGTTTGAAAGCAAAGCCACAGGCGCGGGACATGGAGGAATGGACTTTTTCGTTATGAATACTTTCATTGAATGTATCAAAAGAAATATAGAATTCCCGATGGATGTGTATGATTTGGCGACATGGTATTCTATCACGCCACTGAGCGAAAAATCAATACAAAAAGGTGGACAAGCAATTGATATTCCTGATTTCACCAAAGGACAATGGAAAAACCGTAAACCTGTATTTGGAATGACCGATGAATTCTAAGAAAACACTACTCATATTAGCCGGCGGACTCGGAAGCCGATACAAAGGATTAAAGCAAGTCGACGGAATTTTAGATAACAACTCGCCCATTTTGGAGTATTCTATTTATGATGCGCTGGAAGTGGGTTTCAATAAAATCGTTATCATTATTAACCGTTTTATCCCCGAAAGCTATATTGAAAGGCTTGAAAATATTTCTAAGTTAAAAAACTTTGAACTTCATTGGGTTTATCAAGATATGGAAAAATATGTTCCGGAAAATATTGATTTTGAAGATCGAAAAAAACCTTGGGGAACTGGTCATGCCATTTTATGTGCAAAAGAGGTGATTAATGAGCCTTTTATAATGATTAATGCTGATGATTTTTACGGCAAAAAAATATACAGTTTAGCGGCACAGGAAATCGACTGGAGAAATATTTCAGAACAGCAATTTGAAATGATTGCCTACCCCATCGAAACAACATTAAGTGATAACGGAACCGTAGCAAGAGGAATTTGCACGATAGATTCTGAGAATTTCTTGATGAATGTTGATGAACAAACTTCTATCAGAAAAGAAAGTAATTCAATAATTTACACTGAAAACGGAGAAGATATTACAATAGATTCAGATACTTTGGTTTCTATGAATTTTCTGATATTTCATCATAAAATATTCACTTATCTCGAAACTTATTTTAATGAATTTTTGAATTCAAAACCTGCGATTACGGAAGAATTTTATATTCCGCTTGCTGTTCAGAAAATGATCGATTCCAATAAAATAAGAGTGTTGGTAAAAAAATCGCCTTCTATTTGGAAAGGGATGACTTATCCTGAAGATAAAAATATTCTGAAAGAATATTTAGAAATTGAAATTGAACACGAAATATATCCTAAAGATTTATGGAATTAAAAAATATTGTTCAAGAATTCATTTGTACCGAAAATTATAAAATTTCTCCGATAACCAATGGATTGATCAATTCCACCTATCTTTTGGAAGACCTTGATAAAAAGGAAAAATATATTCTTCAGAAGATCAATACTTCAATTTTCAAAAACCCGGAAACCATTATTCATAATCATTTAGAAATAAATAATCTTCTTCAAAAGAGTGATTACCATCTGAAAATGGTGAATCCTATTCATTCAATTTCAAATCAATATTTAATTAAAACTGAAAATGGAGAAGCATGGAGAATGCTCAGTTTTATTGAAAACAGTACAACCTTTTTAAAAGTTTCGGATAAAAAAACGGCTTACGAAGCAGCAAAAACTTTTGGTTATTTTTTGAATATCATTAATTCAGAATCAATTGTAAATATCAAAGAATCGCTTCCTGATTTCATCAATTTTGAGAAAAGAATGATTGACTATAATGTTTCGTTAAAAACTGCTTCTGAAACTCTCCTGAAAAATTCTGAAAAAGAAATTGAATTGATAAATCAATTGCTGGATCTACCGGAAAAATGGATTGATATGGAAAAAACTCAACTTCTTCCAAAGAGAATTATTCATGCAGATCCGAAAATAAGCAATATTCTTTTTGATCACAATAATGATCCTTTAGCCGTTATAGATCTCGATACAATCATGATTTCGACGATTTTATATGATTTTGGAGACATGATTCGATCCTACACGAACACTACGGACGAAGACGACGGTAATTCTGAAAATAATTTTGATTCTGAAATTTATAAGGCTGTAAAAGA
>DKLU01000400.1:4326-4570 GCA_002455915.1 Chryseobacterium sp. UBA6632 | reverse complement strand
TTATAAGGCTGTAAAAGATGGTTTTTTATTCCATTTGAAGAAAAATCTAACAAATATTGAGATTGAAAATCTTGATTATGCAGCACAAGTCGTTATTTACATTCAGGCAGCGCGATTTTTAACGGATTATTTGAATGGAAATATTTATTATTCAACAAATTATCCTAAACATAATTTAGATAGAACGAAAAATCAATTAATTCTTTTGAAAGGATTGAGGGAATATTTGAATAGAACTTTATAA
>DKLU01000400.1:0-4103 GCA_002455915.1 Chryseobacterium sp. UBA6632 | reverse complement strand
TATAAATGCTTCGACTTCGCCCAGCATGACATGGCGAATACTAACTGGTTCTTGATGTCTCTCGCAGATTTAGCAGATTACGCAGATCTTTTAATTTTAATTATCATTAATTACCTGCATAATCTGCTGAGTTCGCGAGTAAATATAAATTTATAAAAACTTTAAAACAGCCTTCCATTCCTCTAGCTTTTTTTCAAACGAAATGGTGTGAAGCGGACTGGTTGACGGCAGAACATAAAAAGGAATTCTAAAATCTTTACCTAAAACTTTCTGCAAATTTTTAAATGATTTTCCGCCATTGCAAAAAATGGTTTGTATGTTAGGAAATTCCTCTAAAAGTTCTGCAATTTGATTGGCTTCTTCATTTTTAATCTCGGAATCTAAACTTCCTTTTCTTTCACAGGAATCAATAACATCCCAAAGTGCAATATGATGTTTTTTCAAAATATTAATTCTTTCGGCGTAATCTTCTGTAAAGTTTTCATTAAATAATTCGAAAATAATTTTCCAGAATTTATTTTGAGGATGAGCGTAATATTGCTGTTTTTCTAATGATTTCACTCCGGGAATTGAGCCTAGAATAATAATTTTAGAATCTTTGTCGATGATGGGTGGAAAAGAAAATATTCTGTCTTGCATAGATCAAATTTATTTTGGCTAAAGCTATTGAGATGTTATAAACAAAAAGCGGGCTAAAGCCCGCTCCTATTGATATTTTTAGTCGTTTTTACATTATGATAAACTTTAAAACCACCCTGTTAAAAATTCTTTCGAATTTTCACCACCCCTCCAGAGGAAGGGAATTTTTTATGATTACAAAGTTTCTTTTAACCAATCAAAGAACTCTCTTTGCCAAACTAAACCGTTTTGTGGATGTAAAACCCAGTGATTTTCGTTCGGGAAGTATACTAATTTTGATTTCAACCCTCTCAGTTTTGCAGCCTGGAAAGCTTCCTGACCTTGTTCATAAGGAACTCTGAAGTCAATTCCGCCTTGAACAATCATAATTGGCTTATTCCATTTATCAACAAAATTACTTGGATTAAATTCTGTATATGCTTTTGGAAGCGGCTTTTCCCAAGGAGAACCTAAATCCCAATTGGCAAACCAAAGTTCTTCCGTAGTTAAATACCAAGATTTCATATCAAATAATCCATCGTGCGCAATGAATGTTTTAAATCTGTTTTCGTGAATTCCGGCTAACATAAATACACTGTATCCTCCATAACTCGCACCAACAGCAGCTACTCTTTCCCCATCAACATAAGGTAGAGTTTTCGCATAATCTGTTGCTGCCAAATAATCTCTCATCGGCTGGCCACCCCAATCTCTTGAAATTTCCTCGTTCCATTTTGTTCCCCAACCCGGCATTCCGCGACGGTTTGGAGCAACCACGATATATCCGTTTGCTGCCATTAAAGCAAAATTCCATCGTACGCTGAAAAATTGAGTCAATGCAGATTGAGGGCCTCCCTGGCAATATACAAGAGTCGGATATTTTTTATTCGGATCAAAGTTTGGCGGATAGTGGAACCAAACGCCCATTTCTTTTCCGTCTGAAGTTTTTACCATTTTCAACTCAGATTTTCCCTGAGCTAAATTGGCGTAAGTATCTTTATTAGCTTCCGTAACCTGCTTCATTTCTCCGTTTTTCAAGTTGACAGAGAAAAGATCTGTTGCATGGTTTATATCGGTTCTTCCTACTAGAAGGGTATTTTTCTGATCAGCAAAAATTTCATTTACATCAAAATCACCTTTGGTTATTTGCTGAACTTTAGCATTTTTAGCATCTAAAGAAAATAATTGTTTTGTTCCTCTGAAAGCCGCTGTAAAATAAATTGTTTTGGAATCTCCAGCCCAGAAAACATCGCCGGAAACGCTCTCGTCCCAAGCAGCCGTAAGATTTGTAGTTTTCCCAGATTTCCAATCCATGATTTTTACATCATTTTTATCCGCTTCATAACCGTCTCTGGCCATACTTTGCCAGATCAGTGATTTTCCGTCAGGACTGAATTTTGGATTTACATCGTATCCTTTATTCGTTTCAGTTAAATTTTTTGTTGCTCCTGAAGCTAGGTCGTAAGCAAAAATATCTGTGTTTGTGCTTGTAGAATATGCTGCACCACTTTTAGGTTTTGTAACATATAAAAGTTGTGAAGAATCCGGGCTCCAGATGAAATCTTCAGCACCACCGAAAGGTCTTTGCGGAGAATCCCACATTTTTCCTTCCAACAAATCTTTTGCTGAATCTACAGCAGATGAAGTATTCACTACAAAAACATGGTTATATTTCCCTTCGTTAAAGTAATCCCAATGTCTGTGGTTCAAATCTGTATACACCTGAGCCGTCGTTTTAGGAGTATCAGAGAATTTGTCTTTCCCCATTACCTTTTCCACTAAAACTTGCTTGCTGAAAGCAATTTTTTTTCCGTCCGGAGAAATTACAATATTATCGGCATCACCAATGGTATAAAACTCAGACCAGGTTTTTCCGCTGTCTTTTGACAAGAAAATTTTATCGCCTTCCTGAGCATAAATTCCGTTTTTATCCCACTGAATAAGGGCTTTTTTACCGAAATCCATCTTGGTAGACTGATGATTAAGAACGTTTAGAAAATAGTTCTCACTTTTTGTTTTTTCTGTTTTCAGATCCGTTTGTCCTACTTTATAAATAAGAGAAGACTGATCCGGCGAAACTGCCTGTACTCCCACTTTCTTCAAAGTCCATAGGATCTCAGGCGTCATTAACTGTTGTGCATTCATTAAAAGCGGAGCTGCCAAAGCCAGCAGACTGTACTTAAGTTTCATATAAAATTCATTTTTAACAGACGATAAAACCAGACTGATCTCATCAATTCTAATTTAATTCAAAGATTGCCAAAGTTAATTATTTAAAATAAAAACCCGATAGTGATTTCACAATTATCTTATCAAACAAAAATCCACCAATTAATAACTGATGGATTTTCTATAATTTGATATGAAGTTTTCTGTTTGATTAATCTCCGTCCGAGAACATCGAATTGGCAAGAGAAGTAATGATGGAAAGCAAAATACTGAAGATAAATGCCCACCAGAAACCATCTACTTTCATCGAATCAATGAAATAATCGGCGATAAGGATGATGATTGCGTTGATAACCAAAGCGAAAAATCCTAGTGTTATGATGGTAAGTGGCAAACCGAACAAGCTTAAAACCGGCTTTACAATTAAGTTTAAAATACCTAAAACTATTGCGAATATAACAGCCGTTGAAAATCCGTCGAAATGTACTCCCGGTAAAATTTTCGTTAAAAGAAAAGCCACAATGGCCGTAATCAAAAGTCGAAGAATCAAGTTCATAATGTTTGATTTTTTTAATGTTTATAGGACTTACCGAGCAAAAGGCATTCCAAATAACCCTAAAAATCACAATAATGTCTTTAACCCATGAAAATAATTAGTCTACATTTAAAATTTAATTAAAAAAATCAATTTCTTAAAAAACGAAAGAGCCATCCGTACAGTGAATGACTCTTTCAACATATAAAGAATTCTAGCTTTATTTTACCGCGCAATATTTATTCTTTTCCTTTAAATAATGGATGAGCTCTTTTGGTCTGTCGGTCTGAATAATGTTGATATTATTTTTAAGATACCATTCATAGGCATCCGGGTTTTCCAGCACCAAATCATCGTAATGACCGGCACTCAGCTGCGGCCAGAGAGAATTGATCCAAACTCGGGCTCCTTTATCCTGTACTTTTTTAAAATCAATTAAATGGCTTTCGTCTTTACCCAATGTGAATTCAAAACCATACACTTTATAGTTTTTCAGGTAATTATTTATTTTATCCCACCCTTCATTTTCGCTTAATCTTACAATTGGCATAAAGTGAATTTCATTCTTTATTTTTCCATATTTTAAATTAAATTCATCATAATTTGCCACTCCTTTGAAAAGAATCTGATCAAACATATTCCTTTTCTTTAAAATCGGATACACCAAATCAAAATAATCAAACGCTTTATCGAGATTGATGAAAATTTTGCCGTCTGTAAGATCTAAAACCTCATCCAAAGTCGGAACTTTCATCTGTGTGGGAGAACCCACTCCATCTCT
>DKLU01000401.1 GCA_002455915.1 Chryseobacterium sp. UBA6632 | reverse complement strand
AAATCGATTGATGTAATATTCTGACGAGGAACCATGATTTGTTTTGCCGAGTGATCTGTAAAATCGAAGGCATTTTTAATGATTTCATAGTTTTCCTCTTCAATCTCTCCACTGTCTGCACTTTGTTTTACCAACAACTGCAATTCTTCTGTAGAGTGAATTTCCTGTTCGGAAGCTGGGTGAATTTTAATTAATCTTAAAAATCCGTTCGACATAAGGTTCATCAACCAGATAAATGGTTTGAAAACAGTATAGAAAACTCTCAACGGCACTGCTGTAGCCATTGTAGTAGACTCTGATTTTCTGATTGCGATTGATTTTGGAATCAATTCCCCAAAAACAATGTGCATTACTGTAATTAATACAAAACTTACAACAACTGAAATTGTAGTAATCGTTGTTTGAGCCATCTCTACATTCAGAGAATGAAAAATACTTTCCACAACGTGGTGTAAGGCGCTTTCTCCTACCCAACCTAAGGCTAGTGAAGCCAATGTAATCCCCAGCTGCGTTGCCGACAGGTATTCATCAAGATGCTTAATGATATGCTCTGCCTGCTTCGCCATAGAGTTACCTTCGGCTGCTTTTAATTGGATTTGAGAATAACGAACTTTAACAATTGAAAATTCTGCGGCTACGAAAAAGCCATTAAGTAAAACAAGTAATAAGGCTAGCAAAAGCCTGACTATGTCCGAGTCCATTTAGAAATTATATAATTTATTCTTACAAAGATATACAAAATAAAAATAACAAAAAAAGCATTGAGATACCCAATGCTTTTAATATTTTGTTAAAAATGTAATTTCTTACGAATTTTTCAAGGCTTCTGCTCCGGAAACGATCTCTAAGATTTCGTTTGTAATAGCAGCCTGTCTTGCTTTGTTGTAGAAGATCACAAGATCATTTTTCAAGGCCTGCGCGTTGTCTGTTGCTTTGTGCATTGCAGTCATTCTCGCTCCGTGTTCAGATGCAACTGAATCTAAGATCGCTTTGAAAACCTGAGTTTTAATAGATTTCGGAATCAAATTATCTAAGATTTCCGCTTTATTTGGCTCAAAAATATAATCTGTCTCTACCTGAGATTCTGTAGTATCTACCTCTTCCATAGAAATAGGAAGAAGTTTTTCTGTAGTTACTTCCTGAGTGGCAGCATTGACGAATTTATTGTAAATAACATATACTTCATCAAATTTACCTTCAGTAAAGCTTTTCATAACACCTTCTGTAACGTGTGCTACTGTATCAAAGTTCAAATTATCAAAAACTGAACTTGCGTTAGCATATACAGTACGTGTTTTTCTTACTGCATCGAAAGCTTTTTTACCAATTGGAAGAACTTCTACCTCGTATTGAGCATTGTTCTGAAACTGGATATTAAGCTCTTTTACAATCGATGAGTTGAAAGCTCCCGCCAAACCTCTGTTTGAAGTACCAAACATGCAAAGTACTCTTTTAACCTCTCTTTTTTGAGCATAAACAGAAACCTGATCAGGATCTGAGCTAGAATTTACATTCTCGATCAATTCCTGCAATTTTTCAGAATAAGGTCTTAACATGACGATGGCATCCTGTGCTTTTTTAAGTTTCGCAGCGGAAACCATTTTCATAGCACGTGTAATCTGCATCGTAGATGAAATTGACGATATTCTACCTCGTATTTCTTTTAAGTTTGCCATTAATTGTGGTTCAAGGTTTAAGGTCTAAAGTTTAAGGTTTAAACATTGAATTCTAAACCTTAAACATTGAATTTTTTAGTTATATTTTGCAGCTAAATCGTTAGCAGCCTGCTTAAGAACGCTAGTAATATCGTTATCGATTTTTCCAGCTTTAATAGCAGCCATTGTTTCTGGGTGCTTAGATCTTAGGAACTCGATATATTCTACCTGGAATTCTTTTACTTTTTTGATAGGAACGTTTCTCATTAAGTTTTCTGTTCCGGCATATACCATTGCTACCTGACTGTCTACAGGAAGTGGTGCATTTACCGGCTGCTTAAGGATTTCTACGTTTCTTTCTCCTTTAGAGATTACTGCTAAAGTAGAAGCATCAAGGTCTGAACCGAATTTCGCGAACGCTTCTAGTTCTTTATACTGAGCCTGGTCTAATTTAAGCGTACCAGACACTTTTTTCATTGACTTGATCTGAGCGTTACCTCCAACACGAGATACAGAGATACCTACGTTGATCGCCGGACGAACCCCTGAGTTGAATAGATCAGACTCTAAGAAGATCTGTCCGTCTGTAATAGAGATTACGTTAGTTGGGATATACGCAGAAACGTCACCCGCCTGAGTTTCAATGATTGGAAGTGCCGTTAATGAACCGCCTCCTTTTACGATTGGCTTTAAAGATTCTGGTAAATCGTTCATTTGGCTAGCAATTTTATCATCCGCGATTACTTTTGCAGCTCTTTCCAATAATCTTGAGTGAAGATAGAAAACGTCTCCAGGATAAGCCTCACGTCCCGGTGGTCTTCTCAATAGTAGAGAAAGCTCACGGTAAGCTACCGCTTGTTTAGATAAATCATCATAAACGATCAAAGCTG
>DKLU01000433.1 GCA_002455915.1 Chryseobacterium sp. UBA6632 | reverse complement strand
TGCCACCGCGATCATCTTCATCATCGTCATCACGACGGCTGCGACCACGGCCACCGGAACGGTTACCGCCGCGATCATCATAATCATCGTCGTCATCGTCATTGCGGCTACGACCTCGGCCGCGACCACCGCGATCATCATAATCGTCGTCCTCATCGTCACGACTGCTAGAACGACGTCCGTTTCTGTGACTTAATGAGCCCGCTTCACGTGCTTCTTCAGAGGTAAATTCGTGCGCATTGCCGCGGGAATGGGCAATACGTCCTGCCTCCCGGGCTTCCTCTGTGGTAAATTCATGCGCATTTCCGCTTGCATGGGCTGCACGTCCGCCCTTACTTGCGATTTCCCGTAATCGATCGGGATCCATACTCGCGAATCCACGGTTTGAGGTACCTGAGTTATTATCTTGATCATCGTTTCTAGAATCTTGAGTAGCCATGATTATCTCTTCCTCTATTAAAATTATATAGGCCGTTATATAGCGGCTATATTCACCATAAGAGATAAAATGCTTTTGCTGTAACCCCGCTATGTTTCAATACTTTTAAATGTTTCTCAGTTATTTTTTTCTAAAATTCATATCTTCCATTTTATTGAGAGGAATCAAATGAATATGAGCATGAGGAACTTCTAATCCCACAACTGCCACCCCTACTCTCACACACGGAATTGCATTTTTTACTTTCTTGGCCACTTCCTGAGCAAAACCCCAAAGGTTTTTATACTCTTCGCTTTCCAGATCAAAAATTAAATCTACTTCCTTTTTAGGAACTACCAATGTGTGACCTTTTACCAAAGGCATCGCATCCAAAAATGCAATAAAGTTTTCATCTTCGGCAATTTTATAGGAAGGAATTTCTCCGTTGATGATCTTTGTGAATATTGTGCTCATTTTTATTAGAAATTAGTTTAAAATATCCGTTCTAAAAATTCAATTATTAATTGTTAATCTTTAATTATAGAGTAATGTCTAATACTTCGAAAGACAATTTATTTCCGTTTGGCAACGTGATGTCTGCAGTTTCACCTACAGCTTTTCCTAGCAAACCTTTTGCAATTGGTGTGTTTACAGAAATTTTTCCTGTTTTAAGATCACTCTCGTTATCAGGTACTAATTTAAATACTTGTTCCTGATTTGTTGCATTATTTTTAAGCTTCACCGTTGTAAGGATTGAAACTTTTGAAGTATCTAATTGACTTTCATCTATGATTTTAGAAGTAGAAATAACATCTTTAAGCTTAGAAATTCTCATTTCAAGCATACCCTGAGCCTCTTTAGCCGCATCATACTCTGCATTTTCAGACAAATCTCCTTTGTCTCTAGCTTCTGCGATTTGCTGGGTGATCTTTGGTCTCTCTACAGTTTCTAACTGTTCCAGCTCAGCTTTCATTTTCTCTAATCCCTCCTTTGTAACATAGCTTGCCATAATTTTCAAAATTTAGTTTTAGTATAAAAAAATAATCCGACATTTGCCGGACAATGTTTTCGTGTTGTAATCGTTTAATTTTTACAAATATATAAAAATTTAAATTCAAATGAAAAAAACTTTTTCAATACTATCTATAATCACTTTATTGATTTTCAATAATTTAGCAATAAATTCTTGTGGAAGCCGAGAAGATACTGTAAGTTGTTTCCCAAGCTCTCCCATCAATGTTACTTTAAATCTAAACCTTCCGGCATACTTTAATCTGAACCAAGTTGGCGGCTGGGTTTATATTGATGAGCAGCAATCCGGAACAAGAGGTTTAATTCTTGTTCGTGCTTCGGGTACAACTTTCAAAGCTTACGACAGAAACGCTCCACATATTTGTCCAGACACCAATACAACGCTTGAGGTGAAAGACAATATCAGTATCCTTTGTCCTAAAGATAATACCAAATGGATTTTACTTACAGGGCAACCCACAGACGGAAGTGCAACAAGTCTTCCGCCAAAAACATATCCGGTAAACTACGATTCTTCGAGTAACACAGTTAATATTTATTTCTAAAAAATGAAAGCAGTAATACAGAGAGTTTCCGAATCGAGTGTAAAAGTTGACGGAAAAATTGTCGGGGAAATCGGAAAAGGATTAATGCTTTTAATTGGTATTGATGAAAATGACGAAAAAGCAGATGCAGATTGGCTCGTTCAGAAGGTTTTAAACTTAAGAATTTTCGGAGACGAAGATGATAAATTAAATCTTTCGGTAAAAGACATCAATGGAGAAATCCTTTGTATCAGTCAGTTTACATTAATCGCAGATTATAAAAAAGGAAACCGACCATCTTTCATAAGAGCAGCAAAACCGGATAAAGCCATTCCTCTTTTTGAATATTTTAAAGAAGAAATTTCAAAATCGGGTTTAAAAACAGAAAGTGGTATTTTTGGAGCCGACATGAAAGTTTCATTAATAAATGATGGACCGGTAACAATCGTGATGGATTCCATTACAAAAGCTTAAATTTACAACAGAAAAATAATTAATTCAAAAAATGAAAAAAACCTTAATTACTTTAGTTCTTTTAACAGGAGTTAACTTTGCATTTGCTCAAACAGCAAACTATACAGATGAGCAGAAAGCATCTTACTATATTGGTTTAGATATCGCTCAAAACTTAAAAAGACAAGGGTTTACAATAGATGCTAACCTTTTGTCTCAAGCAATAAAAGACGAATTTACAGGTAAAGCAACGGCTCTTCCGAAAGAAGAAATGGGAACTTTCTTACAAGGCTTCATGCAAAAGCAAGCTGAAAAAAAGCAGGCTGAAGCAAAAGTACAAGCAGAAGAAAACAAAAAGAAAGGCGCTGAATTTTTAGCTAAAAACAAGCAAAATAAAAAAATTGTAACGACTGCAAGCGGATTACAATATGAAGTTTTGAAAGAAGGCGATAAAAAAGCAAAACCAACAGCAGCAAGTACTGCAACTGTAATCTATACAGGAAAATTGATGGACGGAACTGTGTTCGATTCTACTGAAAAACAAGGAGGTAAACCTATCGAGCTAGGTCTTTCCAATGTTATCAAAGGTTGGACAGAAGGTATGCAGTTAATGAGCAAAGGCGCTCAATACAGATTCTATATTCCATCTGATCTAGCATACGGTGATAACGGTGCAGGTGGTGTAATTCCTCCGGGAGCAACTCTTATCTTTGATATTGAATTGGTAGATTTTAAGTAATCAGTAATGAGGCGGGAAGATGGATGAGGGAGGTTTATTATTATTCGTCTTAAAGAAGTTTAGATTAATCTAGATTCCTCTCCGATTTCGAGCTTATCATACAAAAATAAAACGTCTTTCAAAAAATTTGAAAGACGTTTTCCCCTAAATAAACTTTTATAAAAACTATTTTGCAGGCACGCTGCTAAAATTAAGTGCGATTTTTAAGTTCATGTCTGAACTTGTCTGATTTTTTAGTTCATAAACAGTTCTTACCGTTAATCCTGAACTTTTAACCACTGAATCTAAGAACCCTGTATCATTCAGATCAAGATTTAAGCTTGATGAATTTGAAGAAATATTAGATCTTGATGCCACCAATTTTTCTCCCGTTCCGCTGGACGAAATAAATACTTTTATCGATTTTAAAGCGCTTAAATTACCTCCTGAAGGTGAGACTACTGAGATTTTAGCATCCGAAATTCTTACGTCTTTAATCTGTGCATTATTGTTTCCGCCAAACCAAGTCTGAACATTGGAAGCCGTGGACGTAGAAGAAACTTCTTTATCTGCAGGAACTCCCGTAGAAACCAACACATTAGCAGTATAAGGAAATGTATTTTGTACCAGCGACTGCACCGTACCGCAGCTCACAAGAGCAACTGAAGCAACCATAGCGGTCAAAAATATATTTTTCATAATATTTAAATTTAATAAAAAGTACTTTGCAGAAATTATACCAAAATGCTTAAAATTATTCTACACTTACAGTAAAACTTCCTGTAGTATTTCCTGAAGCCATATTGCTTTTTCCGATGATTAACCAAACTTCACCTTTTCCTTTCACATCGTAAGTAATTTCTCTGCTGAAAGGCCCGTCGTAATCGCCGTTTGGTAATTTTATCTGATTAAATCGAATATTGAAATCTTTTTCTTTTGTTGCAATTGAAGCTTTGATCGTTGGTTTTGTATAATTGGTTAATTTCAACACCAACTCCTGACCGTCTTTTGTAAACTGTTCGCCTAATTTGAAAGGAAGTTGTTCAGCATCGGCAGTTCTCACGATTTGTCCCTCTTTTTCGTTTCTCATCACTCCTTTTTTCAAAACTTCTTTGGTTACCGGAGCGTTGTTTACAATAGAATCTCTTTTTCTAATCGCCACAGAATCAATTCCTGAATCTGGATTTTTTTGCTCAGAAACAGCCACAGAATCCTGACTTGGATTTTCTGAAACCAGAGCGTCTTTTTTACATGAAATGATTAGTAATGGGATTAGTAATAAGATTTTTTTCATAATAATTATTTTTTAATGATGAGTCTAAAACTCACGAGCCAATTTTACTACCAAAACTGTTCCATTACCTTTGTGGAAACCGATTCTATTGCAGATTTATGAGAGAAATCATTCAATTTTTGATTCTTTCAAATAAAATCAGCTTAATAATGGTTAAAATTTAACAAATTCGTTATTTTACCGTTTGATAATAAATAACTTTTGAAAGAAATTTTTCATTTTTGTCAGGCTGAACCTTTTCTAAAATTTCTTTTCTTAATTTTCCGTCATGTTTTTCTTCAGCATATTCTAGCAACTGTTTTTTATTGAAGAAAAATTCTCTAAAGTGATAATCTAAATCAAAATCTTTACGATCCATATTATAAGAAGTAATGATTCCGCCCCAATTGATGAAGCTTACCACCAACAATGTTCCGTAAAAATACCACGCCATCGTATTGAACAGAAAAGCATTTTTCTTTTGTTTCTGAATTTTAATGAACGTAAGAATTAAACCAATTAATGATAAAATAAGAAAAGCATACACTCCTAATCTTTTATACGTCATTCCATAATTAATAATGTATTCTGTGTTTTTTGCCATTGCAGAAAAAACCAAAACAGCATTTAAAACAATCCAGATTTTTGCTAAAAGTTTCATTAAACCAGCTTTCGGATCAAAATTGAAATTCGATTTAAAATAAAACATAATAACCAAAATCGCCATGATAATAGAACCAATCACCGCTCCTACTCTTTCGTGCGTTTCTTCCGACAATTGATTGGGCGTTTTGGTAACTTCATAAAATTGTTCATAATTAAAGGTAATGATGAAAAATATCAACAATACATTTAATGAAAGAAAAGAAATCACACCGCTCATTCTTTCGGAATCAAGATCAAGAAAAGAATAGGTTTGTTTCTGAATTTTATCTTTCTCCTGAAAATGATGATCCAAAATGTGATTTTGTTTGTAGATATATTTTTCTACAACATAATTCCAGTAATTAAAAGCAATGAAAAAACCAATCGCAGAAAGACAAATGACTTCCCAAAGATTAAGATCTAATTCGTAATCACTGAAAAGGCTGGCAAAATGATCGCTTCCTGCCGAATAAATTCCGAAGAAAATACTTACAAAAATTAATGGAATTAAGATGAATGCCAACGTTTTCTGCCAAACGCCCGAGATATTTCTTTTTGGAAGCCAATCATCAAAACTGAAAAACCGGCAGATAAAAGTGAAAAAATTAGTAATAAAAATCGGGATCAACAGTAAGGGTTTTGTTCTTCTGTTTTTCGATAAAAATGACAACAGCAAAAGCGAAAATGCAACTGCCAAAAATGATGGAAAATCACCGTACCAAGCAAACGCAATACTAGATAAAATGCTTGTGGTAAACAGAGTAAGAAAAGTTCTTGTTCTGTTTTTTTCGGAAGTTCTGTAAAGTGTAAGACAAGCGTATACCACGCCAAGAATTCCTAGATTTAAGCCTAGACTTTGATCGTAGAATAGTACGGTGAATACCAATGTTGTAAGAAATATATAGCGATGTGTTTTCATGTTTTTTTATTTTAAAGATTTAAAAATTAGAAGATATTGAGATTCAGTTTTAATATAAAACCGGAGATTGTTTTTGTTGAATAAAATCTTTCACATGTTCGAAATTCTGCCAAAGTAATTCTTCAAAATCCATATGATGGAAGGTTCTCATATTTTGACCTTTTCGATAAGCCTTCAGATATATTTTGGCATATTCCGGAAGAATAATAGCTCCCAAAACAATAGCCGCCAGCAAATGAGCATTGAGTTTTCCGTTTCCTAACAAAAGAAACTGCATGGCGATTTCGTCTTCGAAGTTGGTTCCAAAGTCCGTCAATAAATGATGAACATCGTGATTTTCCATTTTGGGAATCATTGTAAAACCGTGCTTTTTATAA
>DKLU01000046.1 GCA_002455915.1 Chryseobacterium sp. UBA6632 | reverse complement strand
AGTCCCGTCCGGATCGCAAAAAGTCTTCTAGAAATTGGAGGCTTTTTTTATGTCTAAATTTTTCCTATATTTAATAGAATAAAGCACACCAAATAATGACCAAACGAAAATTTATTTTATTCTCTATTCTTAAAACTTTTTTATTTTCAGTAATAATTTCCTGGATTTTCTTTTTTCTTTTAATTTATGTTACCAGAAAACCGATCACTGAAGAATATCATCCGAGGTGTGATATGAGCGGGCTCGCTTACGGTATTTCTCTGGGAATTTACATAGCATTGAGTTTATCTTCCTTTACGGCTTTATTGTCGATTTTAAAGCCTTTTCAAGATAGATTGAAGTCTTGGCTTTGTTGGTTTCTTTTGCCTGTTTTAATCACTTTATGGAGTGTTTTCTCCATGTCGGACGGAAAGCTGGATCCAGAGGTATCAATAAGCTTTTTGATTATTTATTTGCCTTGGTTCCTTTTTTGGGGAATTTATTACTATCGATATAAAAACACAAAATTGCTATATCTTAAAAATGAAAATACCGTCTGAAATGACGGCATTATTGATTAGTTTATAAGGGTTTTCATGGTTTGTGTTTTCTGAACTAACTTTTAGAATTAGTTTTTTACCTAAAATTTGTGTTTATACCTCTTTGGTTTTATGGTTAAAAATTTCCACCCATATTTGAAATATTGACAAAAATACAATTGCTTGTATTGCAAGGAACTACACTTTTGTGTAGATTTGTTTAGTAATGGCAAAAACTACCCTTTCAGGTAGTCGTCATATTTTAACTTAATGGAAGAAATAGACAGGTTTTTTAACGAAAAAAATGAAATAGAATCTGATGCTAAGATTGACTATTCGCAGAGAAATGATTATCTGGAAGCCGTAAAGGCATTTTCAAGAATGTCATATCAAAGTCTATATATTATTGATTATTTTGATAAAGCATTCGAATATGTGTCGGATAATCCTTTGTTTTTATGTGGAATGACTTCGGAAGAAGTGAAAAATTTGGGCTACGAATTTTATTTTAAAAACGTAAAACCTGCAGACCTGGAATTATTGGTGAAAATTAATAAGGCCGGATTTGATTTTTATGAAAAGCTATCGATTGAGGATAGAAAAAAATATACTATTTCTTATGATTTTTGTTTGATTAATGAAAGGAAAAATGAAGTTTTAATTAATCATAAACTAACGCCGTTTTTTCTTACCGAAGACGGGAAAATTTGGAAGGCAATCTGTATGGTTTCCCTTTCTAATGCACAATCTTCAGGAAATGTTGTCATTAGTAAAGAAAGAAGCGATGATCTCTGGAATTATGATATTAATGCCGATAAATGGTTCATAGAAGAAAAGAAAAAGCTTTCTCAAAGAGAACATGAAATATTGAGTCTTTCGGCAAGTGGCTTGAAAATAACTGAAATTGCAGATAAGATATTCGTGACCGCTGATACCGTAAAATTCCACAGAAAAAAACTGTTCGAAAAAATAGGAGTTAATAATATTGCGGAAGCTTTAGCTTATGCTAAAAATAATAAGTTATTGTAAATCAGTTTCTATTGATTTAATCAAGATTTAAAAAAATTACCGTTTTTTTACGGTATTTGCTTGGATAATTTTCAGGATTAAAAATTAGGTCTGATATTTGTATTGAGTAGCAAAACTAATTGACTCATTATTTTTATGAAAAACATTCTTGTGAAAAAATCATTTCTATGTACGCTTATTGTTGCGTTTTTTGTAGTTTCCTGTAAAAAGGAAATCGAAAAAGTAAGCGATGCAATTACAGATACAGCAACCTCCATCTCAGATACTCCAGAAGAAGTTGAAAAAGATACCATAAAGCGGGATTCTCCTGTGGTAGAAAAAGAATCTATGCCGCCAGCAATGCAGGAGACAGGATTTTACAACGCTTTTGTTCTTCCGAAAGACAAAAAACTGAGAGATTCTGCCTACGCAATTTTCAGTAAAAAATATAATGAAAGAGAGCGTTATGCTATTTTAGCTTTAAACAGATTAGATTCTAAAAATAAATGGAACTCCGATACATTGGTAGTTCCTGCCAAAATAGATACAACTCTAATGTCTTATTCGCCTTTCCCAATGCAGCTTGATGTGTTGAGTGGTGTGAAAAAGTTTGTTGTATTTTCATATCCTCTTCAAGCTTACGGAGTTTATACAGATGGAACTTTGGTAAAATGGGGCCCGACAAGTATGGGTAAAAAAACGGCTAAAACAAAAACAGGTTTAACATTTGCCAACTGGAAAAAGCAACTCGCTATTTCTACCGTAAGCAGCGAATGGAAATTACCATATAACTTCAATATCTTTAATCTTGACGGTATCGGATGGCATCAGTACGATCTTCCGGGATATCCGGCATCACACTCGTGTTTAAGATTATTAATGAAAGATGCGAAATGGTTGTACGGCTATGCAGATACTTGGGTTTTGAATCCTGGAGGAGCGACTACAAAGGCAAAAGGAACAGCAGTTTTGGTGTACGGAGACTACAAATGGGGGAAAAGAAAACCTTGGAGAAATTTATTGGAAGATCCTAATGCCAATAATGTTTCCGTGGAGGAAATGACCAAAATGATCGAACCCAATGTTGATAAAATTATAAGAGAACAGGATAACAGGATAAAAGTGGTAGATTCCATCAAAGCGGCAAAAGCGATGATTCAGCAGATGCCGGAAAATCCTAAAACACAATCTCCTTAATCTTCATTTTTCTTTTCAAACTGTAAGGTAGATTCTTCGGCAAACTGTCTTAGCTTCAGCATTTCTTCTTTGCCTTTATGTTGTCCAAATCGTGCTGCTGCATAGGTTAAAGCAATAAAAATTAGCATAAGAAAAGAAGCATGTATCGCCCAAGGATATTCGTGACTGTTAATCTGTTTTTCCACATAATACATCGTGAAAAAAGTCATCCACAGAATTGAAAACGAAAAATAGAGAAACATAAAAAATGTCCAAACCGCAGAAGTAGGTCCGAAAACACCTCTTATTGCGGTTTGTTCGTCTTCAATCTCTACTCTTAGGGCAAGTTGAGGTTTCCAGTAATTATCTTCTTTCGTTTCTACGCAAATCGTTGCCACTTCTTTATTAATATTTCCTGAAAACTCATCTTTATGTTCCAGCAAATATT
The DNA here is from genome assembly GCA_002455915.1 of Chryseobacterium sp. UBA6632. Taxonomy (GTDB): domain Bacteria; phylum Bacteroidota; class Bacteroidia; order Flavobacteriales; family Weeksellaceae; genus Chryseobacterium. Next base: position 5,548 of record DKLU01000046.1, on the reverse strand, counting down.
TTTTTAGATTTTCGGCATATTCTTCTTTGCTTAAATGCGTAAACATTTTAAACCTCGGTCGGGTACGGATTTTATCTAATGTGGTTTCTTCTGTATTCATATTATTCTTGATAAGGTATTGGGTCTTCTAGCGTAAAGCTTACGGTTAATTTATCTAATTTTCTCTGAACAACCATATTGATGGTTCTGCCTTCATAAGATTTCATCAGTTCCAGAATTTTTTCCATCGTCATGTCGGCCGTATTATTTCCATTAATGCTAATCAGTTTATCATCTTTTTTTAATCCGGCTTTATCGGCTGGCGAATCTTTTCTTACTCCGGCAATGGAGAAAACAGGTTTTAAAGTAAATTTATACTGTAAACTATTGCTGTTATAGGCTTCCACGCCGTTTGACGGTTTCGTTTCCACCTTTACAATATCACTAGCCCATTCCATGCCATCTTGTTTAAAATCGAGTCCGCTCATGTTAAAATGAAAAGGATCATCAAAATTTTTATTTTTTCGCAAATAAACTTTTTGATTCGGATAATCGAAAACAACAGTGAAACGCCGCATAATTTCCCCACCAATGGAGCCTTTTCTGTTTTCAACTAAATGAACGTGCTGAATGGAGAATTCATCCGGCATTGCAGTCAACGGTTTTTCAAATTTAAAATTACCTAAATAAAAATTGTGAATTCGGCTTCTTTTTCCAAAAATATCGCCATTAAAGCCTCTTCCAAGAAAATCATCAATATTCGGACGGTTATAAACGAAATTTTTAATCAGAGTAGGGAAGAGCCAGATAGGATCGCTGTTTCCAAGATCAATCAATAATTTTGAAGGATTTTTTTCATTCGTCATTTCAACATCAGCCAAAATATAAGGTTTACTTTTTTCGATGGTAATTGGAAGTTCGGTGAATCTTTTCGTTTTCTTCTTAAAGAAAGCATCATTATTATAAATAGTAATTTTTTTACCTGAATAATCAATGGAAATTTTATGATTTTTAAAGAAATGATAACCGATAACGCCATTCACCGGAATTCCGACGTGAGAAGAAATATTAAACTCCTGATCTACAATAATAAAAACGGTCATGGAATAATTCACAAAATTATCTCCGATTTTAGCAATATTTCGATCAGAACGGTATCCGTCTATACTTAAATCGCCACCCAGACCCGAAAACTTTATTTTTTCAATATTATCAAGCTGAATTTGTGTGTTTTCAAGACTGAATAATAAAGTTTCAGCCACTCCGGTATCTAGGAGAAAGGTCAGTTCAACACCATTAATATTGATGGGAATAAAAATTTGATTATTGATAAGTTTAAACGGAATTGTCGTTTTTTTACCTTCTTTTACCTCAAAACTATTTTGAGCATTAAAAAAAATGCTGAAAAATAGAGCTATCATTGAGATAAAATACCGAAGTTTCATCTATTGAATTTACTGAAATTATCTCTAATAAAAATAAAAAACATTCTCGAAGTTGAGAATGTTTATATAAATGTTAATAATTTGTTTTAAATGATAGGTATTTGCTAATTATTTAGAAAAGAATTCCATCAAATCCATATAATTCTTTTGATTCACACCATGGCCGCTCATATATTCTCTAAAAGTGAAATAGCAACTAAGATCGTATAAAAGATCGGCAGCCTTTCTTCCCCAATCCATAGGGATTACAGCATCATCCGTTCCGTGAGAAACGAAGAATCTTAAACGCTCCAATTTCTTTTTATCTTTCACAATATCATCCAGCAATTTTTCTTCCGGATAAGAGCTTAAACAAGCTACATAATTGAACATTTCAGGATACTTTAACGCTAAAGCATAGCATAAAATTCCTCCCTGGCTAAAGCCACAAAGGTGAGTTTTACCTTCTGTGATCCCGTAATGATTTACAATTTTTAAAATATTCTCCAACACAGAATTCAAAGATTCTTTTGCCTGCGGAACATCAATAAAGTTTTCTGGAGCATTAAAATCTATGTCAAACCAAGAAAATCCTTCAAATTGCGTTTCTCTCGGTGCTCTGAAGCTTACGATAATCCAGTCTTCAGGAAGTGTTTCTCTGAAGCTGAAAAGATCCTGCTCATTGCTGCCATAGCCGTGAAGCATAAAAAGAATAGTGGTATTGGGTGTAATATTTTCGGGTTCGCGAACGATGTAATCTAAATTCATAGCGCAAAGATAATTAATAATGATTTATCTTGATATTGTAAAAATGAGACCATTTCTAATGTTATGACAATCTGGCTAATTCTTGGGTTTGATCTTTCCAAGAGATAAGCAGAAATTACATGATAAACATTTATTGATTTGATATTGTTTAGAAATCTTTGTTGGAAAATTTTCAAAAAAGTTATTTTTATATTGATAAAAAACTTATATTTGAAACATTAAAAATCTAATTGGAAAAAATGAAGCAATTTTACAACTCTAAAAGTTTACGAAGACTTTCCTTTTTATTTGTCGCATTATTCTCAATAACTACTGTTATGAATTCTTGTAAAAAAGATGATGACGATGAAGATAAACAGCATATTGTACAATTTGAAACAAAAATAGTGACAGGTGGTCCTACGCCTGCGCCAACACCTCCGGTTACAGGTAAATTCAATGCTATTGCAACACAAGTTGGTACTGGTGCTGAAACAAATTATACAGCTACAGGAATTTCTTGGAAAAGCAATGAGTTTTTTGTAAATGAGAGCCAGGCACAGCTGAGAGTAGCTGCAAGTGCAGATCTTCCTTATGCAGATTCTAAACTGATCGTTCTTATGTGGATCGACAGCGAAATTGCTAAGGCTGATACAGTTGTTGGAAAAGGAACAAACAAAGTAGCTAGCGTTACGCACAGTTTCTTAGAATTATAAAATTAAAGACTTAAAAATTTAAATAGTAAAAGCCGATTCAAAATGAGTCGGCTTTTTAATTTATTCTTCAATTAAATTTTGCTGTAATGCTAAGGTAATAAGCTCTGTAGAATTTTTTGCCCGGAATTTTTGAAGTAAATTTTTTCGGTGGGTGTCTACGGTAAGCGGACTTAAAAATAATTCTTCTGCAATAATCGCGCTGGTTTTTCCTTGAGCAACCATTTTAAGGATTTCTTTTTCTCGTTTTGTTAATCTTGGGATAATGAATTCATTTTGAGAAGGTTTGCTGATGATTTCTTTCGTTTCATTACAGAAAACAATATTCCCCGAAAGCGCGCCTTTAATGCAATCAATCAATTCATCAATACAAGTATTTTTCAATAAATAGCCACTTGCCCCATTCTGAATACATTGCATAATAATGCTTCTTTCTGAACGGTTACTAAACATAATCACGGAAGTATTAGGCGAAATCATTTTAATCTTTTTACATAATTCGATTCCGTTTGAATCGGGTAAAGTGATGTCGAGTAAAATAATATCAACTTCATTTGATTGTACAAAATTGATAATTTCTAACCCTGAAATGAAGGTTTCAACCACATTAAAAATCGACTGATTATTCAGCATCATTTTCAAACCTTCGATGACGATCGGGTGGTCATCTACAATCGCGATATTTATTTTATGAGATTGCATTGGTGTTCAGTTCGATATTAATATTGGTTCCTTCGCTGTCAGAATTGATTTCCATTTTTCCTTTCAAATAATCAACACGATTTTTCAGATTTCGGATTCCCATACTTTTGGATGTTTTATAAATATTTTCATCAAAACCTTTTCCGTTATCCTCAATGGTAATCATGAAGTTTTCGTCAGATTGTGAACATTGAAGCAAAATATTTGTCGCTTCCGAATGTTTTACGGCATTAGCCAATAATTCCTGGATGATTCTGTAAATATTTTTCTGAATAGATAACGGCAGATCTTTATTTATATTTAACGATTGAAATTCTATTTCTAAATCTTTTCTGGTATAAAATTCACAAAGATCATTCAAAGCAGTTTCCAGTCCGAAATTTAATAAAGATTCAGGCATCAGGTTTCTAGCTACATGTCTTAATTCATTCACGGAATTATCTAATTGATGTAAGATTTTATTAAAACCTTCGTGCCGATCGGTTTCAAGATGAGTAGAAGACCATGCTGAAAAGTTGATTTTAATTCCGGCGAGCATTCCGCCAAGCCCGTCGTGAAGGTCTCTGGCGATGCGCTCTCTTTCTCTTTCCTCGCTTTCAAGAATAGCTTTTGTAATATTTAATTCTTCTCTTTGCTGAATCTCTTTCAGGTTTTGCTGATGATTGATTTCTCTTTGCTTAGCCAGTTTTTTATTATACAGATAAATGGAAATGATTAAAATAATTAAGAATAAAGAAGCTAAGCCTAATATCCATAAATATTGATTCTTTTTATTGATTTCCAGTTCTTTTTGGGCAATTTTTCTTTCTTTTTCTGCTGTATTGAATTTGGTTTCAAGCTTATTGATTTCCAGTTTTACATTTTCAGAATTTAAGCTGTCGCTCAGTTTTGAATAATTTTTTTCCCAAGTTAAAGCTTCAGTAGGATTTCCCATTTCTTCACTCAAGCTCGAAAGCTGTTTATACACAGATTTTTTGTTATTGGCGTCGGCCATCAGTGTTTTTTCTTTCAGAATATTTTCAAGCACAGCCTTCGCATCACCGAATTTTTTTTGCTTTCTTAAAATATCATATTTGTTAAAATAAAACATCTGAGCCAAAAGACTTAGATTAAATTTTTTAGCATAAATCAAACCTTTATCAATAGAAATTAATGCTTCGTCATGTTTTTGCTTGGTAATAAAATACAATGTTTTACCATAATAAAAGGAAGCATTTAATGAAGAATCTGGATATTGATTAATGATTTTCTCGGCTTTATCAAGGTTTTTTTTTGCTTCATCTCCTTTAGCCTGATAGCAGAAATTACTGGCTGTATTTAAATAAGCAAAAAATACTTCTGATGAATTGGGAGCTACTTTTTCAAGAAGGTCTAATGCCTTTTTATTGTAATTTCCTGCTTTTTCAAATTCTGCATTATAGGTAAGAATAATAGCTAACTGAGAATATAAAAAGCCTAATTTTTTACTTTCAGGATATTTTTCAAGTAAGGGAATTGCTTTTTCTAAGATTGTTTTCACCAAAAAAGGATAACCTTCTTTATTTTTTTCAGCAACGCCATAGTTGTACCAAGATAATGCCTGAAAATAATCCGATTCTTCAGATTTTATTTTTGATAACTCCTGGATTGCCTTTTGATAAGCAATTGCAGCTTTTTCTTTGTCTTTCTCAAGAAGATATTGCCCTTCGTAATAATATGATTTTGCCGCTAAAAATGGTGAATTTTTAGTTAAATCTTTGCCTAATGCTAAATATTTTTTACTAGTTAAAGTATCTGTATTTCGATAATAGTTGGAAAGAAGAAAATAGGCTGTTGCCTTAGCGTTTCCGTTACTTTGGGTTTCAATAACGGTCTGTAAACTATCCGTATATTTTTTTTCGTTGAGCGGAACAATTTGTTGTGATTGTAAACTAAATGAAAATAAAACAAATATTAAAAGAGAAAAATGCCTCATTATAACCATCAAATTCAATTATTTATCAA
>DKLU01000173.1 GCA_002455915.1 Chryseobacterium sp. UBA6632 | reverse complement strand
ACCTTATCTTCGGATAAGGTTTTTTTTATTGTATTTTTGCAAGCTGAAACAGAAGTGTTTCGATTAGAAAAACAGAAATTTTTAGAATGGGTAGGAAGAATAATAAGAAAAATTTAATTCTTGAAAATATAAAGCTCTTAAACGCAGGGGCTAAAGGTGTTGCGATCGGAAGAACGGAAGAAGGAAAAGCGGTGATGGTTTCTGGAGCGATCCCAGGTGATATTGTGAATGTAAGGGTGAAAAAAGCAAAGTCTAAATATTTTGAAGGCGAGGCTGTGGAAGTGATTGAAAAATCTCCTTACAGAGTAGAGCCGAAATGTATTCACTTTGGTGTTTGTGGTGGTTGCAAATGGCAGAATATGAGCTATGAAAAGCAATTGGCATTCAAACAGGAAGAGGTTTATAACAATATTAAAAGAATTGGCGGAATTGAAGATTTTGAAACCGTTCCGATTTTAGGTTCTGAAGAGCAGTATTTTTACAGAAATAAAATGGAATTTTCTTTTTCCAATGCCCGTTGGCTGACTCAGTATGAGATCAGTTCAGAAGAAAATTTCGGAAGCAAAGATGCCCTTGGATTCCATATTCCGGGAATGTGGAGCAAAATTCTTGATCTTAAAGAATGTTTCCTTCAGGAAGATCCTTCCAATGCTATCAGATTAGCTGTTAAGAATTATGCAGTAAATGAAGGACTGGACTTTTTTGATGTTAAAAATCATGACGGTTTTTTAAGAACTTTAATGATGAGACAAAACTCTAAAGGGGAGTGGATGGTTCTTTTCCAGTTGTATAGAGAAGAAAAAGAAAACAGAGAAAAGCTTTTCGAATTTGTTCTGGAGAAATTTCCACAAATTAAAACGTTGATATATGCCATCAATCCTAAACCAAACGATTCTATCTATGATTTGGATGTAAATGTTTATTTTGGTAATGGATTTTTAATGGAGGAAATGGATGGATTGAAGTTCAAAATAGGACCGAAATCTTTCTTTCAGACCAATTATAAACAAGCATTAGAATTATACAGAAAAACCCTTGAATTTGCCGATTTAAAAGGTGATGAAGTGGTTTATGATTTATATACAGGAACAGGAACGATTGCACAGTATGTAGCAAGAAATGCGAAGCAGGTTATCGGTATAGAATCCGTTCAGGAAGCTATTGATGCGGCTATCGAACATGCTGAACTGAATGGTCTTACGAATACAACGTTCTATTGTGGTGATATGAAAAATGTTTTCAATGATGAATTCCTTGAAAATCATCCGAAAGCAGATGTTTTAATTACCGACCCGCCAAGAGATGGTATGCACCAGAAAGTGGTTGAGCAGATTTTAAAATTATCACCTGAAAAAGTGGTGTATGTAAGCTGTAATTCTGCGACTCAGGCGAGAGATTTAGCCTTAATGAAAGATCATTATACCGTTGTTAAAATCTTGCCGGTAGATATGTTCCCACAAACGCACCACGTTGAAAATATCGCGTTGTTGATTAAAAAATAATTTAATTAAATTTGACTTTCAAATTTTAATATGAAGTACTTTAAATTTTTCCTGATGATCGGTTTTCTCAGCATGCTTGTGTCATGCGGAGGCGACGATGATATTTGTGAAAGTGGCGAAGGAACACCCCGAATGAAGGTTTCCTTTAAAAGAGGAGATAAAGAAACCACATTGGATTCTATTTATGTGGCGGTAGACTACGGTTCGGGTAAAGTTCAGCTAGGTGGAACAAATTCAGCAACTTCACGCTTGGTTCCTTTAAGAGTGGATGATTCTCCTTATACCGATGTATATTTCAGGCTCACCAATAAAGGGCAGGAGTCTCATGTTAAAGTTAGTTACACCACCAAGTCCACTTACGTATCGCCTGGATGTGGAGTGAAGAAGGATTACGAAAATTTAAGTTCAGAATTAATAACTGCTACGCCGGTTTTATCGGTAGAAACCGCACAAAATTTTATAGAGAATGAAGACAAGACTAATCTATACCTTATTTTTGAGTCTTTGTAGCTTGCTGAGTTTCGCTCAGAACAAGAAAGAGGAAGCAGAAAAAGAGAAATGGAAATATAAACCCAATTTCATGGTTGGTGCTGATGCTCTGAATCTGGGAGTTTCATTCTTTTCAGACAGAATGCTATATCAAGGCTTTATATCTTCACAAATAAACCGAAATGTGCATGCCGTAATTGATGCTGGTTTTGAGAAGAATATTTACCAGAAAAATGGCTATGATGCAAAAGTCAATGGTCCGTTTTTAAAACTAGGTGCTTTTTATATGTTGGCTAAAGATGCAGAGAATGAATTCAATGGTTTTTATGCAGGTGGAAAAGTTGCCGGATCTTTTTATAGTCAGGAATACATGTCTGTTCCCGTACGTGGTTATGGAGGAAGTAATGCTTCAGTTTCTTATCCGTCTTCAACCCAATCATCTTATTGGATTGAAGGCACAATCGGAGGTAGAGTACAGCTATTCGAATCTAATTTTTATATAGATGTAAATCTTCAGCCTAAATATATGGTTTTCACTACAAAACAGGATAATATTCAACCCATGATCGTCCCGGGCTTTGGAAGAAGTTCGTCAAAGTTTAATATGGGATTTGCATGGAATTTGGCGTATAAGTTTTAAAACCATCTTAATTTTAATTAAAAATTTACAATATAAAACTTCAGAATTTTCTGAGGTTTTTTTATTTTTTTTATATCAAAACTATTTTATTTATTATGTTCTTAAATAAAATTGGATATTTTTCTCAATATACCCTTTAAAATTTCTATATTTGGCGGAAATTATAATGTGTTTAATTTATGAAAAGATTATTTACTGCTTTGGTATGTACTTTCATAGGTGGAGCAGCGTTTGGACAATGGACGCCGACTACA
>DKLU01000129.1:2193-7865 GCA_002455915.1 Chryseobacterium sp. UBA6632 | reverse complement strand
GTTACTTTTGCCAACTGATCTACTGAAACGCCTTTATCGATGAGTTTTAATAATCGGTCGCTTGCAACTTCTAATCCTCCGGAAACTGCCACGCAGCCTGAAAGTTTTAATAAAAAACAAAGATCTCGTGTGAAACTTTTTTCAAAACGAATATTCGTCCACCAGGTTACGACCAGGTTTCTTCTTAAAATCTCCAAAGCGACTTCCCGCATCAAAGCAGGTGGCGCTGCTTCATCTACAAAATGGAAACCTGTTTCTCCCGTCGTTTGGATCAATTCTTCCATTCGGTCTACCAGAATTCTGGCGGAGACGGGTTCGTAAATTTTAATATAGTCTAAAGAAATATCGCAAAAAGTACATTTTCCCCAGTAGCAGCCGTGTGCCATGGTTAGTTTATTCCATCTTCCATCGCTCCACAAACTGTGCATTGGGTTGGCAATTTCAATAACAGATACATATTTATCCAGCTGCAAATCTGTATAATCGGGAGTTCCGACCTCTACCTGCTTATAATCGTGCTTTTTAGCATTGTTTTTATAAACGACTTCTTGATTTTCAATTAAAAATGTTCTTTTAAACTGAAGTTCTTCCTCAGGATGCGGGTTACATACATTTTCACACAGCAGTTCAAGAGGAACTTCTCCGTCGTCTAACGTGATAAAATCAAAAAAATCAAAAACTCTTTTATCTTTTACTTCTCTCAATTCAGTGTTGGGAAAACCTCCGCCCATTGCGGTTTTAATATGAGGATAATGCTTTTTAATGAATTGCGCACATCGAAATCCCGAGTATAAATTTCCAGGAAAAGGAACTGAAAAACAAACCAATTTTGGCTGAACTTTTTCTAGAGTTTCTTGAAGAATTTTTAAGGTGAAATCATCAATAAAAGTCTGTTTGTCGGATAGTTTTGCGTGTAATTCATCAAAAGAATTAGCACTTTTTCCCAATCGTTCCGCATATCTGCTGAATCCAAAATCTGAATCTACATTTTCAACAATATAATCTGAAAGATCTTCTAAGTATAAAGTCGCCAAATGCTTGGCTTTATCCTGTAATCCCATATTACCGAATGCAAATTCCATATCATCCAATTGATTGAATCGGGAAGCTTCCGGAAGAAAATTCATAGAGCAGATCTGTCTTGCCAGCGTCGGGTTTTTACCCTGAAGAAAAGAGATCACCTGATCAATCGTCTTAAGATATTCTTCGCGCAAGGCAAAAATTCTTTGTGAATTTTCTGAAATAGCAGAAAGGTCAATTTCTTTATCAAAGACTTTCTGAAGTCCGCTTTTTGAAAATAATTCTAAAATTACTTCAATTCCCAAATCGATTTGATAGCTTGAAATATTTTTGGTATTTAAAAATCCTTTAATATAAGCAGTCGCGGGATAAGGAGTATTCAGCTGGGTAAAAGGCGGTGTGATAAGAAGCAGATCTTTCAATAGAAAAATTTTTACAAATTTATTTTAAATAATTTAAATTTTTGTGAATTGGTATTTTTATAATATGTTATAAACTTTGGATTTGTCTTAATTTTCTACTGTCGGCAATTACATTTAAAATAACACCGATCAAAATTAAAGTAATTCCCCAGAAGAGATTTAGCGTGAACTTTTCATTAAAAATTAAAACACTGATCATTACGGCAATTACGGGTTCTAAAGCGCCCAAAATTGCTGCGGCTGTCGATCCAATCTCTTTAATGGCATACACTAAACATAAGCTGGAAATAACCGTTGTAAGAAAAGCAAAGATTAAAAAATTAAAGAAAGTAGAAGTAGAAGGGATGGCAAATGAATGATGCCCAACCATCGCTTTGATCATAAAAAATCCTGCTGTAAAAAGCATGGAATAAAAGGAAAGCTTGAATCCTGAAACTTTTAAATTAGCTTTATTAACGATGATGATATAAAGTGCATAAAACAATGAACTGAGCATAACAATTCCTAATCCGCTATAATTAATTTGTAAGCTATTTCCTTTTAAACAAAGGATAATAACGCCTGCAAAAGCTAAAAGCAATGATGAAACGAAAAGCTTTGTCAGTTTCTCTTTAAAAAAGAAAAACATGATTAGAGCCACAATAACGGGGTAGATGAATAAAACCGTGGAAGCAATGCCCGGCGTGAGGTAATCGTAGCCTAAAAATAAAAATTCTGAGGAAAGTGCATAGCACATTCCGAGTATTGCAAATATTAATAATTCTTTTCTGTTGATAGAAAAACTTTCTTTAGAATAGAGTAAATATCCGCCAACCATTAAGGCAGAAAATAAAAACCTATAAAATAAAGTAACATCCAGTGAGAAATGCGCGTGCTTAATGGGCAAAATAAAAATGGGCAGCAATCCGTACGATACGGCTGATGTAATGCCCAACGCATAACCTTTCAATTTCATCTTTTCTTCAAACTAAAATTTTTATAGACAATTCATAAAAAACCACCGAATAAATTTCAGTGGTTTTTCAAATTTTATTATTAAATAGGTTTAAAGCTTAAACCTTGTTCCTGTAATAATTTTTGCTCCTGTTCTTTATAGTAACCACTTACTAATTTGTCGTGAATGGCTTCAAACGCGGCAAGAGTTTCTGTAATTTCCGCATCGGTGTGTGATGCTGTCGGAATTAATCTTAATAAAATCATTCCTTTTGGAATCACAGGATAAACAACCACTGAGGTGAAAATTCCGTAGATCTCTCTTAAATCTTTTACCAAAAGAGTAGCTTCTACCGGAGTTCCCTGCATCATTACAGGCGTTACACAAGTATTGGTATCTCCGATATTGAATCCTCTTTCTTTAAGACCATTTTGTAGTTTATGAGTGTTTTCCCAAAGTTTAGCTTTGATCTCAGGTTTTGTTCTCAAAAGCTCCAATCTTTTCAAACCTCCGATTACCATTGGCATTGTTAAAGATTTAGCAAAGATTTGAGATCTTAAGTTAAACTTCAAATATCTGATAATTTCTTTATCCCCTGCGATGAAAGCTCCAAAACCAGCCATAGACTTGGCAAAAGTTGAGAAATAAACATCGATCTGATCTTGGCAACCTTGCTCTTCACCAGCTCCGGCACCTGTTTCCCCAAGTGTTCCGAATCCGTGAGCATCGTCTACCAATAATCTGAACTGATATTTAGACTTTAATTCGCAAATTTCTTTTAATTTACCCTGTTGTCCTCTCATTCCGAAAACCCCTTCAGTAATTACTAAAATACCGCCTCCTGTTTCTTCAGCTACTTTTGTTGCTCTCTGAAGATTTTTTTCAAGGCTTTCAATATTATTATGCTTATAGGTAAATCTTTTTCCAGCGTGAAGTCTCACCCCGTCTACGATACAAGCATGAGAATCCATATCATAAACAATTACGTCATTTCTTCCTACCAAGGCATCGATGGTAGAAACCATTCCCTGATAACCGAAATTTAATAAATATGCAGATTCTTTCTGAACAAAATCAGCCAATTCTCTTTCCAACTGCAAGTGCTGTTCTGTTTCCCCCGACATTGCTCTTGCCCCCATCGGATAAAACATTCCGAATTCGGCAGCCGCTTTTGCATCCGCTTCTATTACTTCAGGATGGTTACACATTCCCAAATAATCATTAGCACTCCAGAAAATTACTTCTCTTCCCTGAAATTGCATTCTCGGGCCAATAGGGCCTTCCAATCTAGGGAAAATAAAATAACCTTCACCGTAATCTGCAAATTGTCCAAGAGGTCCTGGATTTTCTTTTATTCTTTCAAAAATATCCAACATTTTATATAGTACTTTTAAGAAAAAAAGCCTTTTGTAGTCTACAAAAAAGGCTTTATTTGTATCGTTATTTTTTTATTCTATTTAATGAATTCCGTTTTAAAAACTTCATCATAATTATGAACGCAGTTATTCACAAATCCTTGTTCAGCCATCCATTTATCACTGTATACTTTGGTGATATATCTTGAACCGTGATCAGGATAAATTAAAACAACCACATCATTTTCTGTAAATTCATGAGACTGAGCATACTGAATCAATCCCTGAGTAACAGCTCCTGTAGTGTAACCTCCCATAATAGCTTCTTTCAAAGCAATCTCGCGGGTTCTGTAGGCTGACATTTCGTCGTTTACTCTTACAAATTCATCTACTTTATCAAAAAGAAGGGCAGAAGGGATTAGATTTTTTCCCATTCCTTCGATTTGATAAGGGTGAACATCTTCTTTGTGAATTTCTCCCGTTTCGTGATAGCTTTTCAAAATAGAACCATCTGCATCTACACCGATGATCTTGATATCAGGATTTTGTTCCTTTAAAAATTTTGGTGATCCGGATAAAGTTCCACCAGTTCCAGTACATGCGAAAAGGTGAGTGATCTTTCCTTTCGTCTGCTCCCAAATTTCAGGACCCGTAGTCTGATAGTGCGCATCAATATTTAATTCATTAAAATACTGATTGATATACACTGAATTTGGAGTTTCTGCTGCTATTCTTTTCGCTACTTCGTAATAAGATCTGGGATCATCTGCCGCTACATTTGCCGGGCAAATATATACGGTTGCTCCCAATGCTTTAAGATAAGCTATTTTTTCTGGTTTTGTCTTGTCGCTCACGGCAAGAATACATTTATATCCTTTAATGATGCAAACCATTGCAATAGAGAATCCGGTGTTGCCGGACGTAGTTTCAACAACTACAGAGTCTTCTTTTAATAAACCTTTTTCTTCAGCGTTTTCTATAATATGAAGTGCAATTCTATCTTTAGTGGAATGTCCAGGATTATATGACTCTAACTTAGCATAAACGGTGGCAGGAATATCTTTTGTAACAGTATTTAGCTTCACCATAGGGGTATTTCCTATAAGGCCAAGTATATTATCGTAAACATTACTCATTAGTTCGTTATTTTTCAATAAAAATCTGACCGCAAAAATACAAAAAAATAAATAATTACTAAACTTTTGTTTGATTTCTAAGCAATGAGTAGATAAATTTTATTTTTTGGAGTGCGATCCAAAGATGAAAGTTTTCAAAAAACGCGCCAAATTCTTTAAATTTTGTTAAAAACAGTCTTAAATCATATAAAAGCCTTATTTTCGCGTAATTGATTTAATACTATGAAAAATTGGACTTTTAGGCAATGGAACACCGTCCTCGGATGGGTAGTTTTCGTCATTGCATTTTTCACGTACTTGTCCACCATAGAGCCCAATTTCAGTTTCTGGGATTGTGGAGAGTACATTTCCTCAGCAGTAAAATTAGAAGTAACGCACGCCCCCGGTGCTGCATTATTCCAGATTGTGGGTGCCGTGGCAGCCATTTTTGCTTTAGGAAAGGGCGAAAATTATTCTATCGTGATCAACGCGATGTCTGCATTGTTTAGTGCTTTTACGATTTTGTTTTTGTTTTGGACGATTACACATTTTGTAAGAAGACTTTTAAACAAAGACTTTGAAGACGTTACGAGACATCAGGAAATTTCTATTCTGTTTGCAGGTTTGGTAGGCGCTTTATGCTTTACTTTTTCAGATACCTTCTGGTTTTCTGCTGTGGAAGGAGAGGTTTATTCGATGGCTTCTATGTTTATCGCGCTTTTAGTATGGTTAATTACCAAATGGGAAAACGAATATCAGGCGGCAGACAGCGAAAGATGGATTATTCTTATTTTCTTCATTTTAGGGCTTTCTGTAGGGGTTCACA
>DKLU01000129.1:0-2024 GCA_002455915.1 Chryseobacterium sp. UBA6632 | reverse complement strand
GTAGGGGTTCACATGATGTGTATGTTGGCGATTCCTGCAATCTGTTTCGTGTATTATGCAAGAAACTATAAGTTTACGTGGAAGAATTTTCTGTGGGCAAACGTTATTACCTTAGTTATTTTAGCGATTGTTTTTAAAGGAATTTTCCCTTTCATCATGACGATGTTTGGAAAACTGGAAATTTTCTTTGTAAATGGTTTAGGCTTACCTTACCACTCAGGAACAATTGCCGGATTTGTTTTAACGGTTGCTATTTGCTATTTCATCATTAAATATGCAAAAAGAGCAAAGAAAAATATTTTTCAGACAGCAGCTTTATCGGTTGTTTATATGATGATCGGGTTTTCTTGCTGGATGGTAATTCCTATCAGAGCGAATGCTAATCCTCCAATGAACCTTAACGATCCGGATAACGCGATCGGAATGCTTGATTATTATAACAGAGTACAGTATGGTGACTGGCCAACAGCTTATGGACAAAACTATACGGCATTTCTTGATGCGAACGGTATTCAGAAAAATGAAGACGGAAGTTTTAAAACTGAAAAAACCGGAGACATTTACGAAAAAGACGAAAAAACAGGAACCTACAGAAAAACCGGAGACCGTTTCAATTACGTTTTCAACAAGTCTCAGGTAAGCTTTATGCCAAGAATGTTCAACGAAGATAAAGATGTAATGGCGAATTACATTTCGATGTACGGAGCACCAGATTTTACCTTTAATTATGCCAATGAAGATGTGGCAGATAATCCTGAAGCAAAGCAGGTTTTCGATGAATTGAGAAAGAAATACGAAGATAAATCGATCACAGTTGCTGATTATTTAAAGGTAAAACCTTATAATTTAATTAATGTTCAAAGACCAACTTTCGGGCAGAATTTAGATTATTTCTTTACTTTCCAGAACGGTTATTATTTTGTAAGATATCTAATGTGGAACTTCGTAGGAAGACAAAATGACCTTGAAGGAAACATGGAAAGCACAAAAGGAAACTGGATTTCCGGGATTCCTTTCATTGATAATGCATTGTGGGGAAATGCCGATAAAATGCCTTCAAAATTCAAAAATGAAAGTACGGTAAAATTCTTCTTCTTGCCTTTATTATTAGGATTGATAGGATTTTTCTTCCAAATGAATAGAGATTTTGGTAGATTTTATGCAATTCTTTCTTTATTCATCATTACCAGTGTCGGAATTATTTTCTACACAGGGGTGAAGCCTTTCGAACCGAGAGAAAGAGATTACGCGATGGTTGGCTCCTTCTATGCTTTTGCGATTTGGATTGGTTTAGGAGCAGGTGCCATTCTTTGGTTTTTACAGTCTAAAATAAAATCGAACGCTGCGAACATTGGTTTAGGCGTAGTTTTATTGGGAGTTCCTTTTATGATGGGCTTCCAGAATTACAACGTTCACGACAGAAGTGACAGATTTACAGCGTATGACTATGGATATTCTATTTTAAAAACATTACCGAAAAACGATGCTTTATTCGTTTATGGTGATAATGATACGTATCCGGTTTGGGCAATTCAGGAAACCGAGCAGTTCAGAGATGACGTGAAAGTAGTTAACTTCACGCTTCTTTCAACGCCTTGGAATATTGATCAGGTAAGAAGAAAAACTTATAATGCAGATGCGATACCAAGTGTATTAACGCACGATGATTACAGAGATGGCTCAAACGACCAGATTTATCTGATGAAGAAAAACGACTGGGAAGGAATTTTCGCTTCGTTAAAGGAACAAGGAGCTCCGGAAACAGAACTTCAGTCGTTCAGAAAATATTTAGTTCAGGATTCTATGACGTTGAAAGAAGCCGTAAACTTCATCAAGCATAAATCTCCTGAAAAAGACGAGATTCTTAAAATGATCTTTGGTGAAGAGAAATATGAGAAGTATAATTTCTTACCGGTAAACAAATTTATTCTACCTGTAAATAAAGAGAATGCTTTGAAAGCAGGAATCATCAATCAGGCAGATCTTCCGAATACGGTAAACCAGATTATGGTTAAATATAGATC
>DKLU01000175.1 GCA_002455915.1 Chryseobacterium sp. UBA6632 | reverse complement strand
AAATAAGACTGAAGCCGAAAAAACTGTCTTTCTATTGAGCATACACTTTCCAGTTAAATTAATTGATTTGTATTTTTTTAAGTGGACAAATGTAAAGCATATTTACAAGTCTACATAATTAATAGACTAATAAATTATAAAAAGTGTTAATAGTTTAATTCTATTTTTAAGAAAAATTTAGCGGTTAGAAGCTAGGGGTCGGAAGATGGAGGTATGTAAGAGCATAAAAATCAAAATTTTCTTTGTCTTTAAATTTTATCATCATATAGTAAATGAAGAACTCAATGAACTTCTAGCCTCCCTCTTCCGTCTTCCAGCCAAACCCCAAACTCATGTTAAATTTTGGTAAGTTTCGCGAATTTTAAGATCAGATTTTTTTCGCCTTCATGCTGGAAAAAAACTTTAGCCTTAATATTCTGAGGATCTGTTCCGTCTAGGAAAGTGACTTCACCAATCCCGAATCTGTCATGGCGTACTCTGTCTCCAACAATAATATCCTGCGAAGAAGCTCCGCTTGGATTGATAATTTTTGCGGTTCCGACTGGTTTTAATTTTCTAGGTTCTGCAATAGGTTTAGAATTTTCACCTCTTTCAATGGTCTTCTTTTCCACTTTTTTGAAGCTTCTCATTTCGGAAGGATGCTCGTCGAAAATATTAGACTTAACCCCTGAATTATTGATGAAACGCTTCTCAATCACCGGATTTACAAATTCGATATATTGTTCGTCGATTTCACTTAAAAATCGTGAAGGTTCAGCATCGGTAATTTTTCCCCACTGAAAACGGGAAACGGCATACGAAAAGAAAACCTGCTTTTCAGCTCTCGTTAAAGCCACATAAAACAGACGTCTTTCTTCTTCCAAATCTTCTCTGGTTGTAGAACTCATGAAACTCGGGAAAAGATTTTCTTCCAAACCAACTAGATTTACCACCGGAAATTCCAAACCTTTTGAAAGGTGAATCGTCATCAAAGAAACCATATCATCCTCATCATCTTTCTTCTGAGTATCTGCAGAAAGTGCGATGTTTTCAAGGAAATTTGGCAAACTCGGGTCTCCGTCTTCCAACTGCATTTGTTCTTCGATGAAACCTTGCATAGAGTTCATCAATTCCTGAACGTTTTCAACACGGGAAATACCCTCCGGCGTCTGGTCGTCTTTTAAAAATTTGATCAAACCACTTCGTTTTGCCACTTCCATCGCTACATTATAAGCAGTTTCAGTTTTTAATAAGACCTGAAATGCTTTAATCATCGACCAGAAATCATTCAGTTTATTTAAAACTCCATTATTGAAACCCAATTGTGGAGCATAAATCGGAAGGCTATCTAATACTTTAGAAACAGGAAGATTTTGAGAATCTGCAAAAACAATCAGTTTATTCTGCGTTGTCTCACCAATTCCTCTTGTCGGATAATTGATGATTCTCATTAAAGCTTCAGAATCATTTTCATTTACCAAAAGACGCAGGTATCCGATTAAATCTTTAACCTCTTTTCTTTGGTAAAATGACAAACCTCCGTATACTTTATAAGGAATATTTTTACGTCTCAACGCATCTTCAAAAGCACGAGTCTGAGAGTTTGTTCTGTATAAAATTGCAAAATCGCTGTACTTTCTCTGCTCACGATTTCTGATTTCCCAAATATTTCCGGCAACGAAATTGGCTTCATCTGCATCAGACATTGAGCGATATACCTTTATCTTTTCGCCTTCTTCATTTTCACTGAAAACATTTTTCTTAAACTGCTGAAGGTTTTTGGCGATTACTACATTGGCTGCGTTTACTATATTCTGTGTAGAACGGTAATTTTGCTCCAAAGAAACCGTAACAGCATCAGGATAATCTTTTTTAAAGTTGAGGATATTATAAATATTTGCGCCACGGAAAGAGTAAATGGACTGTGCATCGTCTCCTACCACACAAATATTTTCGAATTTTGAAGCTAATGCTTTTACAATTAAATACTGCGAGTGGTTCGTATCCTGGTACTCATCTACCAAAATATATCTGAATCGGTCCTGATATTTGGCTAAAACTTCCGGAAAACGCGTCAGTAATTCATTGGTTTTTAACAAAAGATCATCAAAATCCATGGAACCGTTTTTGAAACACTGCTCAACATATTTTTGATAAATCTGCCCGATGAATTTCATATTGGCTTTTTCATCAGCTTCCATTAATTCGGGATTGTTGTAATACGCTTTTACCGTGATCAGATTATTTTTATAAGTCGAAATTCTTGCCTGAACTTTTTTAGGTTTATACAAATCAGCATCAATATTCATGTCTTTCAACACTTTTTTGATGACGTTCAAAGCATCCTGCTGATCGTAAATGGTAAAATTGGAAGGGTAGCCTAAATAATGCGCCTCACTTCTCAGAATTCTTGCAAAGACAGAGTGAAAAGTTCCCATCCAAAGGCTTTTGGCATTGCTTTGCCCCACTACTTTTGCGATACGTTCCTTCATTTCTTTTGCTGCCTTGTTGGTAAAGGTAAGTGCCAGAATATTGAAAGGATCAATGCCATTTGTAATTAAATGAGCAATACGCATCGTTAAAACACGTGTCTTTCCGGAACCTGCTCCCGCAAGCACCATTAATGGCCCTTGTAATGTGGTAACGGCTTCAAATTGTGATTCATTCAGTCCTTTCAAGTAATCCTCCATGCTGCAAAAAAATTTAGGAACACAAAATTAGTGTATTCTATGGAGAATTCAAATTTTAGATGTCGATAGAAAATTTATACTCATCATTCAACTAAGATTTAGGAATAAAAAACATCAATTCTGTGTAACAAATCATCAATAATCAACACTTATTAGTAAACAATTTCTATTTTATGAAAAAACGACTTATTTCTGCTGCTGCAGTTGCTTTCTTCGGAATGGCTTTGAATGCTCAGCAAATCAAATTCGAAGAATATGATCTTCCAAACGGATTACACGTAATTCTTCATCAGGACAATTCTGCTCCGGTAGTTACTACAGGAGTAATGTACCATGTTGGTGCAAAGGATGAAGTAAAAGGAAGAACAGGTTTTGCTCACTTCTTCGAACATCTTTTGTTTGAAGGAACTCCGAACATCAAAAGAGGTGATTGGTTTAAAATCGTTTCATCAAATGGAGGACAAAACAATGCCAATACAACGAACGACAGAACATATTATTACGAAACTTTCCCATCTAACAACGAACAATTGGGACTTTGGATGGAATCTGAAAGAATGCGTCACGCGGTAATCAATCAAATTGGTGTAGATACGCAGAGAGAGGTTGTAAAAGAAGAAAAGAGATTGAGAATGGATAACCAGCCTTATGGTAATTTATTCTCCACAATTCAGAAAAATTTATTCACGAATCATCCATACAACTGGCCTACGATTGGGTCTATGGAAGATTTGAACTCAGCAAAATTAGACGAGTTTCAAGCTTTTTATAAAAAGTTCTATGTTCCGAATAACGCTACTTTAGTGGTTGCCGGAGATATTAAACCGGAGCAGACCAAAAAATGGATTCAGGATTATTACGGAGCTATTCCTAAAGGCACAGTTTATCCAAAAGATTTCCCTAAAGATGCGCCTATTACTCAGGAAAAAGAAGTGACGGCTACAGACCCGAATATTCAGCTTCCTGCCTATATTTTCGCTTACAGAACTCCAGGAAACAAAGAAAAAGATGCTTATATTTTAGATATGCTTTCTACGTATTTAAGCAGCGGAAAATCTTCGGTTTTATATAAAAAATTGGTAGATCAGGAGAAAAAAGCACTTGAAGTAGCTGCTTTCAACCAAGGTCTTGAAGATTACGGTATTTTTGCATTCTTTGCCATCCCGATGGGGCAAACATCAAAACAAACACTTCAAACAGATATTGATGCAGAAATTAAAAAGCTTCAGACCACTTTAATTTCTCAGGACGATTATCAAAAGCTTCAAAATAAATTTGAAAACCAGTTTGTAAACGCCAATTCCAGCATTCAGGGAATTGCGGCTTCATTGGCTACCAACCACGTATTGATGGGCGATACCAACCTTATCAACAAAGAAATAGACATCTACAGATCGATCACCAGAGAAGATCTTCAAAATGCGGCTAAAAAATATCTTAATCCTAACCAAAGAGTAATCATTAACTACGTTCCTGAAAAGAAGTAATTTCTGAATTTTAGGTTGAATAATGATTATCAAAAACAATTTTTTTACAAATGAAAAAACAATTAACATATATAGCTGCAGCATTTTTCTTTACCGGAATGATCTCTGCACAAAAAATAGATATTAATGCAATGCCGAAAGCGGGACCAACCCCAGCGATTAACATTGCGAAACCAAAAACTTTCCAGCTAAGCAATGGTCTTACGGTAATGGTTGTAGAAAACAATAAATTGCCAAGAGTAAGCGCTACCCTTACGATGGATAGAGCTCCTTATCATGAAGGAAATGTAACGGGGGTTAGCCAAATCATGGCAGAACAGTTCGAAAACGGAACGACCAACATGAGCAAAGATGCTTTCAACAGTAAGGTTGATTATTTGGGAGCGAACCTAAATTTCAGTTCTGGAGGTGCTTTTGCTAATTCACTTTCAAAATATTTCCCTGAGGTATTAAATTTAATGGCTGATGCAATTGCTAACCCTAAATTTTCTGCTGAAGAAATTCAAAATTCTAAAGAAAGAGCCATTGAAGGCTTAAAAACCAATGAAAAAAGTGCGTCTGCCATAGCTTCAAGAGTTTCTAATGCTTTAATGTACGGAAAAAATACAGCGAGAGGTGAGTTTGAAACGGTAGAATCGATCAACAAAATTCAGTTAGCCGATGTTCAAAATATTTACAAAAAATATTACGCTCCGGACAATGCTTATTTAGTAATTGTTGGAGATGTAAAGTTTGACCAAGTAAAACCATTGGTTGAAAAAGCATTTAAGGGATGGAAAAAGGCAAACACACCAGCAACTCAGCTTGAGCCGGCTTCAAATGTTGCTAAAACTGAAATTAATGTAGTTGACGTTCCTTCTGCGGTACAGTCTGTTGTTTCATTAAACAACCTGAACACGCTTAAAATGAAAGACGCCAATTACTTCCCTGCAACAATCGCCAACTACATTCTTGGAGGTGGTGGTGAAGCAAGACTTTTCATGAATCTTCGTGAGAAAAACGGTTTCACTTATGGCGCTTACTCAAGCATGACAGCGAGCAAATATTCTCCGGAATTCTCTGCTGAAGCAAGTGTAAGAAACGAAGTGACGGATAAAGCAGTAAAGGAATTCATGAATGAATTGAATGCAATTTCTACAGTAAAACCTGAAGAATTGGCAAATGCAAAAGCTAAACTGAAAGGTGCTTTCATCATGTCTTTAGAAAAACCTGAAAACATTGCAAGATTTGCTTTAAACCAAAAAGTTCAGGATTTACCTTCTGATTTCTATACAAACTATTTGAAATCTATTGATAAAGTAACTTCTGCAGATGTAACCAACGCTGTAAAAGCAACTATTTTACCAAACCAGAGCAGAATTTTCATCGCTGGTAAAGCTTCTGATATTTCTGAAGGATTGGAAAAACTAGGTTATCCTGTAAAATATTATGATAAAGATGCGAATCCTGTAGCAAAACCAACAGCTCAAAAATTAGATGCTAATGTAACGTTAGCTTCTGTTGCGGATAAATACATCAACGCTATCGGAGGTGCTGCAGCAGTTCAGAAAATCACTTCTATTTCTACTGAAGCAACGACTAAAGTTCAGGGAATGGATATGGCAATGAAAATGACTCAGGCTAAAGGAGGAAAAATGGCGATGAACATCAGCATGATGGGCAACACGATCCAGAAAATTGTTTTTGACGGAAAAGACGGTTATATGGAAGCTCAGGGACAAAAGAAAACGCTTGACGATAAGCAAAAAGCTGAAATGTCTAAAGAAACAGAACTTTTCCCTGAATTAGGTTTTGCTAAAAATTCTACATTGAAACTAGGAGGAATCGAAAAGTACAACAATGAAGATTCTTACGTAGTGAAAGGTGATAAAGTAACTTATTATTACAGTGTAGCTACAGGTTTGAAAACGGGTGAAGTAAAAGCTGGCGAAGGAGGTTCTATCCCTACAAGCTATGCAGATTACAAAGATGTTTCCGGTGTTAAACTTCCATTTACAATCATCCAGAATATGGGTGGAATGGATATTAATCTAGCCGTAAAATCTTACGTTTTAAACCAAGCTAAAGATTCTGATTTTAAATAAGAACAGCCTTATTTTATATAAAAAACGGCAACAATTGTTGTCGTTTTTATTTTTACCACAATCTTTTTTTGCTATTCGGTAAAAAAAGATTAAATTTGCCCATTCAAAAAGATATCAAAATTAATGGATACTATATTTACACTATTGATGGTTCTTATTATGATCGCCAGCATTTTACTGGTAATCGTTGTTATGGCTCAAAACCCAAAAGGTGGAGGTCTTTCAAGTACTTTTGGAGGTGCATCTTCTGCACAGTTCGGAGTACAAAGAACCAATGATTTCATGGAAAAAGCAACATGGACTCTAGGAGGAACAATTATCGTTCTTATTCTTTTAAGTGTTGTAATCACCGGAAAACCATCAGTTGCAGCTCCTTCAGCAGCTCAACCTGTAAAAACTGAAGCTCCGGCAAAATCTACTGCTCCAGCTTCTACAACGACTCCGGCTCAAACTCCGGCAGCTCCAGCTAAATAATACAATAGCAATATTATATACAAAAAAGCAACTCGTTTGAGTTGCTTTTGTTTTTTATTTTAGTTTGATCTTTTCAATTTTATGTCTGAGTTTCAACCCTGCCTTTAAAAAAGAATACTGCACCGGTTTTGAATCTTTATAATACTTATTAATAAAAACCTGCATAGCACCATAAAAACGCTCTAAATAGGCTTCATTTTTTATGGTACTTTCTCCTTTATGATGAAGAATAGATTCTTTTCCGTAATAATAATTCTGATAACCATTTCTCAGCAATGTATAACATAGGTCAATATCTTCGCCATACA
>DKLU01000263.1 GCA_002455915.1 Chryseobacterium sp. UBA6632 | reverse complement strand
GTAAATCTATTAACGACTTCTTACAACACCTTTATAAAAAAACACACACAATATAAAGAAGTCTATGGATTTTTTTTAGGTTATTAATACAAATAGGAGGTTTTTTCATAAGCCTTCTATTTTTGTAGTAACATTCAGATTCTATTTTATTAGCTGTAAAATACATTACAACGATTATGTTTTTTGTACTTTAACATATCTAAATCGTAATTTTTAATAAAATAATAAGATGCAACATATTTTTTGGGGGAGAGTAGAAGAGGATTGGGCTGGATTTTCTGGCGAGGTCACTTTTTCACATCCTTTTTTTGAAGGTAAGGAAGTGGAAATATTTTTAGGTGACGAATTTGATGAAGAAGATGAACTTATTGAAGAGCCACCCATCGAAAAAGAACTGAATGCTTATGTAGAAACTTATCAGAGTTTTATTGAAAATTTTGATGTCATTTTAATTGATTTACAGCAAAAAGCATTTGAAAGATACCTAAAACTTTATGCTTATTATTATGAAAATTCTGAAAAATCGAGCGTACCTCCCTTGAATATCGATACTGTGGAAAAGCATATTATTTTTATTAAAGAATTAAATAGTTTAAGAATCAGTAAAAATAAAATAATCCGTTTATCGATTAATTATCAATTGGATACGGAACACGGTTTGGAATTTAAAATTGTCGATAATCAGATCGAAATGGTTGGAGGGATTGCCGAAACGTAAAATGAAAATCCAAGCTAACATACAAATTTTAAAAATAGTCAGAATACTTTTGCTGGTTGTTTATATCCCTGTTCTGCTATTTTATGTGGGAATTGTTATCCCTGAATATTATGCTTGCAATGAGTTCATGTATGAAGGTCAACGAGGAACTGATATTTGGGGAAATGAAGTTTTTTGTGATGGTGAAAGTCAAGCTATTGAAAAAGTTTTTTTTCAGTTAGCTACAATAATATTTTCAGTTTTTTCAATTGTTATAGGATTGATTTTTTTCTTCATTTTTCGTTTGACAAAGATGATCAATTAAAAATTTCCATTCATCAGATCCTGCAGTTTCTGCTTAAAAGTAATTCCCACAGGCAGCTTTGTATCACAAATAAAAATTTCATTATTTTCAAACTTTTCTATTTTCTGTAATGAAATAATATAGGATTTATGAATTCTGAGGAACTGTGATGAAGGTAGATTTTTAAGAACTTCCTGCGTAGTCATAGAAACCAGATAAAATTTTTGCCCGGTAAATATTTTAATGAAATTCCCGTAACTCTGAATATAAGTGATCTCATTCAGATTAATTTCTTCGTCCCTTCCATTTACTTTTACATTGAGATTTGTTTGTTCTGTCAAGGAATTTTGTTTTGAAGAAATATTTTGATATGATAAAAAGCGTTCAACGGATTTTATGAATCTTAAAGAAGAAATCGGCTTCAACAGATAATCGATGACGCCAAATTCATAGCTTTCCAAAGCATATTCGGAATAAGCCGTCGTAAGAATCGTTTTGGGCGGATTGGGAAGTAGTTTTAAAAATTCAAGACCGGAAAGTTCAGGCATATTGATGTCTAAAAATAAAAGATCAATTTGATGATCTCGCAGAAAGCTTAGCGCTTCAATAGCATTATAACATTGTCCTGAAAGAAGCAGATTCGGGTGTTTTTCGATATAATTCATCAACACATAATGTGCCGCCGGTTCATCATCTACGATCAGACATTTATATGTATTTGCTTCCGTCATAGTTTTATTTTTAAAGCAACGGTGAAGGTATTTTTATCATTTTTAATCTGCAAATCGCAATTGTTTTTATACAACATTTCGAGCCTCATCTGCGTATTTTCGAGCCCGACATTAGTGGAAGTTTCGGACTTTTTTGAGGGAACTGAATTCTCAATATTTAATAATAAACAACCCTCCAGAATAGAAAGATTAATCTTCACAAAACAATCATCTATGGTACAGGTTCCATGTTTGAAGGCATTTTCCACATACGTGAAAAGCAGCATCGGAGCAATTTTAAAATCTTTGGGATGATCGATATTGCTAACGAAATCAATCTTACAGCGATGTCCTATTCTTTCTTTTTCGAGTTCGATATAGCTTGAAATGAAATCGACCTCTTTTTCTATTGTTACAGTCTCTTTTTTCGTATTTTCAACCTGATAACGAAGTAATTCGGAAACTTTCAAGATCAGTTCCGGTGTTTTTTCGGGATATTTAAAACTGATGCCGTAAATGGTATTCAAAGTATTGAACAAAAAGTGCGGATTAAGCTGCATATTCAGAAAAGCCATCTGATTTCTGTTGAATAAAAGCTCTTTGCTTGCCTTTATTTTTTGCGAACGGTAATATTCCACGAGTCTTGTTGTACCGAGAATGCAGATCAGTGAGCCCAGCAAAATTTCTATCTGATATTGATAAGACATTTTGATAGGATTGTTGTGCAGAAAACAGTTTTTATATAATTGATTTACGGTTAAATAATTCAGCACGAAAAACATCTTAAAAAAAGAATACAAAGCAGCGCTATTGAATGTACCTTTTTTGCTGTTTTTCTTACTTCCGATTTTATATATAGGCTGCCAAATGACGGGCCCTGGTTGCTTTTGTAGCTGGATTATTAACGTCGTTAAATAACTTTTCAAAAGCTTTAAGACAAATTAAGTACGGTATTTTTCTTAATTGCAACCCAATTGTAAGCAGCTAATAAAATCCCAGGAATCAGCATAGAAACCAAGCCGAAACGATGTGAAATCAATGCTCCAGAAATACATCCACCCAAAAAACCTGATAGCAATACCAAAGATTGTTTGATTTCCAAAAGCTTTTGAGAGGTATGTTGCGTAGAGTGATAGAGGAAAAAATCAATTACTGCTTTGGTGATATTTCCCGTCATGACGGTGGTTGGGCCAAATACAGAACCTGAATAGAGCCTGTTGACCGAATTGTGAATTCCCATTGCAAATACAACCATCATCAGCATTCCATGGTATAAAAATCTCGAAGAAATGTTGTATTCTTTCAGAAAAAAAGCGAGCATTCCGGAAATGATCAAAAGTATACCAATTGATCCCGTTATTATTTTCTGATCCTTGAATTTTGTACTTATTTTGCCTGTTAACATCACAGCTACTATAAAAACAGGAAAACTGAGTAAATTGATAAAATCTGAAAGTTGAGCATGGTTACTCAGTTTATAGGCAAAAACAACCAAATTTCCTGTGATATGTGCAGAAAACAATCCATCGGCTACGGTAAATGTACTGGTGTCTACAAAACCCGCACAGAAAGCCATGATAATAGATGAATAAAAAATGGCGTCCTTTTTCATGGTCAATTTTTAAGCTATTTCACCAATATAATTTTTCCGGTATGCGTATTTTTTTCAAGCAATCGATGCGCTTCTGCAGCTTCTGAAAAAGGAAACGTTTTGAAAATAACAGGTTTGAATTTTCCCGATTCTATCAAAGGCCACACATTTTTCTGAACTTCTTTGGCTAAATATTTTTTAAATTCATATTCTCTGCTTCTAAGCGTACTTCCGCTCACTGTAAGGCGTTTCAGCATCACTTTCCAGATGTCGAGATCTACGTGGCTTCCGTCTACCGCATTAATGTGGATTAATCTGCCTTCCGGTTTCAGAATATTAATGTTTTTGCTGAGGTAATCGCCGCC